>JAUMAI010000522.1:0-2968 GCA_032116775.1 Pirellula sp.
GGATGGGGAGCTTATTTTGCCAACGCCTCATTGTCCATTGCACTTGGTATCGTGTTCCAGCATGGGAAAATATCCTCACCTCTTAGTCGAGGAATAGGCTGGACTTTATTACTAATAGGACTTTGTTCTGTGCCGACAATGCTAGGTATCTCGCCTCCCAAATCTCCCGTGATTGGCGGTGGAGGTTACCTGGGTGCACTGTGCGCCAGTTGGATTAACGATCACTTCGCATTTATTGGCAGCATGATTCTGCTCGCAGCCATTTTCTTTGCGGGACTACTGTTGACGACAGACTACGTCATACTTTCGCTGTTATCCACCAGCACTGCTAGCAGCCTACAGAAGATTGCTAAATCGACTTCGCTGTGGCGTGAGAAGGATGAACTTCCGAAGTTGGCACCTGAAGGTCCTGCGAAAAAAGTATTCGACGTGCCACAATCTCTACTACTTGAGGATGACTCTGAACCGCCGTTACCGATCAAATTTCATGGACGTGGCGATGCAGCAACAAAGGCGGAACCAACTCCTCCTGTCGCTACACCAGCCAAGTCTACAACGCCTAACAAAGCTAAACCTGGCCCACTTACCAGCTTGACACAAGCCGCTGCGGCACTACTGCCTGCCGTAACCAACCTGGCGAGTATTAACAATACCAACAAGGACGATAGCGAAACGGATCATGAATCAGAGGAAGATGAGAGCGGTTTGAAACTTGCTCCCCTGGAGCCTGATGCGGTTGAAAATGTTCGCGAGATTGAAGTCGATGGCGAATCAGTTCTGCTGCGTTCTGATGAAGCCCATGAGGCACCAGGTCCGAAAGTCAAAAACCGTGCGACCAAGAAGGCCAAAGACGAGCAAGATGATCATTCTCTGGAATCGCTTGATGACACAAGCTTGCCCGAAGGTGCCGAAGAGTATGTTCTTCCGAATATCGATTTGTTGATTAACACCGAAGAGATTTGCTACGACGACCAAGCCAAAGAAGTTCGCCGAAAAGCCAAAATACTTGAAAAAACATTCGGAGATTTTGGCTTTAATGTACGTGTTGTCGAAATTGAGACAGGCCCTGTCATTGCGCAGTACGAGGTTGAACTGGAAGCAGGTCTTCGACTCTCCAAAATTACTTCGCTAGCAGATGACTTAGCGATTGCTTTACGCGTTCCTAGCGTGCGTATCGTAGCACCGATTCCTGGTAAAAACACCGTGGGAATCGAAGTCCCGAATGAAACACGTCAGATTGTTCGTCTGAAAGAAGTAATCGAGGAGACGGGTGCGACTTGTCAGAAGATGAAGATTCCACTCTTCCTTGGCAAGGACGTTTCCGGAAATGCGTTAACCGTCGACTTAGCAACGATGCCTCACTTGTTGATTGCAGGTCGAACAGGTACCGGTAAGTCAGTCTGCTTGAACGCCATCATCTGCTCGATACTGATGACGAGAAGACCCGATGAAGTTCGCATGCTCATGATTGACCCTAAGATGGTGGAATTGAGTGGCTATGGACGTTTGCCGCACTTAATGCATCCGGTGGTAACCGACATGCGTAAGGCCGAAGCTATTTTGGCTTGGGCTGTAGACAAGATGGAAGAAAGGTATGCATTGTTGGCGCGTGTAGGGGTTCGCCATATCGTCAGCTACAACCAGCTGGATCGACAAGAACTTCTGGATCGCCTGCGTCCTGAGAATGAAGAAGAAGCAGCCGCTATTCCAGATCACTTACCTTTCATAGTCATCGTCGCAGACGAAATAGCAGACTTGATGATGACCGCAGGTAAAGAAGTTGAACAACACATTATTCGTCTGGCTCAAAAGAGCCGAGCAGTGGGTATACACTTGATATTAGCAACTCAAAAACCAACGGTGGACGTTATTACCGGTTTGATTAAGAGTAACTTGCCAGCTCGTATTGCGTTCCAGGTCGCCAGCCGTGTCGACAGCCGAGTTGTGCTCGATGAAATGGGAGCTGATAAGTTGCTGGGTAATGGTGACATGCTTTTCCTTTGGCCTGGCACCAGTAACTTACTTCGCGGACAAGGCACCTACGTTAGCGATGACGAGATCAATCGGGTTGTTGATCATTGCGGCATGGGTGAACAAAACTTCGTCTCCGAATTGGTCAACTTAAAAGTCAACGACAACAGCGGCAACGAAGAGGGGGCGAAACCTGGAGTCTTGCGAAAACGGGATGAACTATACGAGGCTGCCATCGACGTGGTGATACGCGAGGGACGTGGCAGCGTCAGCCTCCTGCAACGGGCTTTGGGAATTGGTTATGGGCGTGCAGCTCGTTTGGTCGACTTTATGGCCGAAGACGGCATTGTAGGTGAGTACAATGGCTCTCAAGCACGTGAAGTGGTCATTTCGTTAGCCGATTGGGAGGCGATGCGCTCTGGGGGAAGCAGCGAGGGTAATAGTGGCCAGGCCTCCTCCGCGTCTCCACCCAAACGTCGCAATAAGATCAGGCGAGATGAGGGTTGGGACCAAGAAGAACCGCAGGAGCCTCCCACCTCCTCACTCCAGTACGTTCCCCCTGACCAGTCGTACGAGGAAGACGATTGGGAAGAGGACTGATCGTAACTGCGTTGGTTGCCCCGGAGCAACCGACCTTCTTTGGGCCACTACACTGGGCTTGTAGTTCTTCTACAATAGGGCAGGGTTTGGCGATGAGATACCTCGTCTACCTCCCTGCCCGAAGTTTTTACCCCACCGGTTTATAGGCGATCTCGAACGCCTTTCTTAGGCGACGAACTAGCTGATCAATACAACTCGATTTTGAAGTACCACAATGCATCAAAGAACGTTTTCAATGTTTGTGTTTATCGGCTGCTTATCGTTGGCAGCGAGCGTCACCGTTTCCGCATATCAGCAACCAGCTAAGTCGGAAAACAAACCGTCCGCTGAAACGCCAACGGGCGAACAAGCTCCATCGGAGGAAGAAGCGAAACTAGAACAGCAGCTCATCTCCAAT
>JAUMAI010000523.1:0-2841 GCA_032116775.1 Pirellula sp.
CTTAATTTCATCGTCCTCGATAATTCGACCAGCAGCCGTGTCCACCAAAAACATCTTTCCAGGCTGCAGACGACCCTTACGAACAATCTTCGAAGGCTCTACGTCGGCAACACCAATCTCGGAAGCCAGCACAACTAACCCATCCTCGGTGATGATGTAACGTCCTGGGCGAAGTCCGTTTCGATCCAAAGTTGCGCCAACAAGTGATCCGTCGGTGAAAATCACAGCCGCTGGTCCATCCCAAGCCTCCATGAGCATTGAGTGATACTCGTAGAAACTCTTTCGAGCCGGTTCGATGTCGGTGTGTTTTTCCCATGCCTCAGGAATCATCATCATCATTGCGTGAGGCAGAGATCTTCCTGACAGATACAAGAGTTCAACCACCTCATCAAATGAGGCCGAGTCGCTTCCGCCGGGTGTAATTATTGGCTTTAGTAGATCGATCTCGCCAAGAAGATCTGATGAAAGCTGTGCTTCTCGGGCCTTCATCCAGTTTCGATTTCCCCGCACGGTGTTAATTTCACCATTGTGCGCAATCATTCGATACGGGTGAGCGAGCGGCCACGATGGGAAGGTGTTAGTGGAAAACCGGGAATGAACCAAAGCCAAGGTCGATACCATTTTCCTGTTGCTTAGGTCAGGGAAAAATGGCTCTAGTTGCAAGGTTGTGACCATGCCCTTATAGACAATGGTTTTTGAGGACAACGACGGGTGATACAGCCCTATTTCACGTTCACTCCTTTTCCTTAGGCGAAAGAGGGCGCGTTCAAGATCCAAGTCTTTTGCTGAGGTTGTGCTTTCAATAAATACTTGCGAGATATATGGCATGGCTGCCTTTGCAAGGTCGCCAAGAACCTCCGGGTTTGTTGGGACATCTCGCCAATACAAAATCCTCAGATTCTCAGATTCAGCAACGCTTACAAAACGCTCACGATCCGATGAACGCTCTGTCTCATCCATCGATTCGAAAACAAGACCAACTCCGTATTCACCTGCAGCTGGGAGGTCTCCACTAATTTCGGATCTAAAGAACGCATCGGGAACCTGAATTAGGATTCCTGCCCCGTCACCGGTTCCTGCGTCCGAGCCAACCGCTCCACGATGCTCTAGATTTCGAAGTGCGCTCAGTGCAGTCTCAATGATGTCGTAGCCAGCATTTCCGCGCAGCGTTGCGACCATGGCTAAGCCACAGGCATCCTTTTCATTCTGTTGCTTGTATAAACCAGAGTGCGGAAAATTACTGAAGCGTTCGAACGGCGAAACGGCAGGCATGCATCACTCCAATCAAATAAATTGAAGGGACAACGCTGGCCCGTACGACAGTTGTTTAGAAAACTGGAACCAGGCACTTTTGATGCCGCTTGGGGGCCCTGTGGGGCTACTTATCAGATACTAGCTTATCCGTGGGGCCTGTCTCTGCTTCTGGTACGTTCTCGCTATCAAGAGCGCTGCCCGCTTGAGCTGTGTCCTGAGGTGCAGTCGCAGGTCCTCGCCCAGGCCTATAGACCGACAGCTCTTGGCCCGGGTGGCGTCTGGATTGAATCACCAGTATCGCAATTCCGATAGTGATGCCTGCGATAGCTGACCAAATGTTGATACGAAGACCCAGAATGATTTCACTTGGATCTATTCGAATAGCTTCGATCCACACACGGCCTAGAGAGTAGTAAACCAGGTATAGACCCAGCATCTTTCCCCAACGCAGGTTGAATCTCTTATCTGCTGCTAGCAGCAATGCCACTCCGAAAAGTGACCAAATCGACTCATAAAGGAAGGTTGGGTGAAACAAAACACCCTCGGGTAAACCCACAGGGTACGCAGGATTACTGCTTGGAATCTCCAGGCCCCATGGCAAGTCCGTCGGAAGGCCAAATAACTCGTTATTGAAATAATTTCCCCAACGTCCAATTGCTTGAGCCAAAAGAACTCCGGGTGCTACCGCATCTAGATACGCGGTGAACTTGATTCCAGCTGAACGTGCCCCAATGTAGGCTCCTACGGAACCGAGAATCAAGGCGCCGTAAATGGCAAGCCCACCCTCCCAGATACGGAATACCGCCAGCAGGTCCGCTCCTGGAAAGAAGTAATCGTCGGGATGTGTGAGTACATGAAAAAAACGACCACCAAGAATGCCAAATGGGATAGCCCAAAGGGAAACATCGAGTGCGATTCCTGCCTCTGCTCCTCGAGAGCGAAGACGCGACTCTGTAAGAATCAAAGCTAAAATGATACCGGCAAGTATGAACAGCGCATAAAAATGAATTCTGAACGGACCAAGCTCGATGTAGCTAATTTCTGGTGAAGGAATCGATGCGACTATGAATTTATTCATTTTGTTTTTCCCTTTGCTAATTCGGATACCTTGGCGCTAAGCGCTTCAATACCACCTTCTTGATACGCTCGCACGAATGCCGATCCAACTATTGCTCCATCCGCATATTTGTTTATTTCTCTTACCTGAGCGGCCGTGGACACACCGATTCCAACGGCCGTCATAGAACCCTCGGACTGCGCACGTACTTGCGCAACAACCTTCTTTGCGTTCTGGTCAAGATCATCTCTCGCACCTGTGATTCCCATTGTTGACACCGAATATACAAAGCCCTTAGAACTTGCGCAGGCGCGCATTGTTCGAGCATCTGACGAAGTAGGGGTAGCCAGAAAAACTCTGTCTAGATTTAGTGCGTCAGTGATTTCGATCCACCTCGCCGCTTCATCAGGTATGAGATCTGGGGTTATTGCTCCTGCTGCCCCTGAATTTGATCTCCACGAAACAAGCATTCACGGTGCTTCCTATGCAAGGGCAATACACACTCTGGGCCAATTGTGGCATGACTGTGT
>JAUMAI010000524.1:0-9225 GCA_032116775.1 Pirellula sp.
ATCGTTGATCGAATAGAGCAAGGCGTTGTTGACGTCGAATGTTTGACGTTCAACAGCTCGGTCGGTGGCGTTGTCCGAATCGAGGTAGTCAGTCCAGAAGACGTGTGTCAAACGGTCGGTCAACTTGCTGGTAACGATAACGCTGTGCATTTCGCCAGCTTCGTTAGCAGCATCGGCGCCGAAGCGCCCTAAGACCAAGCCGTAGGTTAACGAAACATTGTCACTCAGGTTATGGCTGAAGCCGGTTAACCATGCATCACCATTGTCATCGAAGCCGCTGTCCCAACCCATAACGTAACCGTTATAGATCTTGGTATCTTCGGTCAAAGCATAGGTGGTCAGCATGCCGGTATGAGTAAACGGCTCGCTGTTATACATGGTATAGCTGTGTGAGTAGAAGAAGTTACCGGTTGCGGCAACAACTTCGTATCCGATGGTCGTGAAGAAGTGACCAGCCTTCACGGACAAATCGCCGTAAGCAGCTTCTACATAGGCTTGAGGCAGAGCATGCCCGTAGATACCGTTGTCCCAAGAATTATCCCAACCACTTGGAGCGGTACCGAAAGCTTGTGTATCTTGAGCATCGACACCGTAAACGTAGTCGATACGACCACCCAAGCCCAATCCACAGCTGCCATCTGCGATTTTTTCAGCATACAACCATTGTTGTTGCAGATTAACGCGGTCAGCGTGATTGTTGAAATTGAATGGTGTGTTGTAGGTGTGGTAGCCCAATTGGGTCCAACCACCAATATTCCAGCCGCAGATGTCTCCATCTACCAGCTTCCAAGGATCGCCGAGATCGCAGCAGCCTAAGCCTAGGCCGCCACCCAATCCGCAACCTCCGATTTCATCGCAAGCGGTGTCACAAGCACTGCCGTTGTCGCATGCTGCGGCGGCTGGTGCTGGTGCTGCAGCGGGAGCGCTGTCGCTTGGAGAAGCTTCACCTTCGTCGTAACCGTAAGAATAGGCCGTTTTCTGATAGCTGGTTGCACCGCGGTGGCCCTGCTGAGCATAGGCTGAACCGGCGAAGCAAACGCAGGCTAGAGCGGCGCTGAACGCCATCCTGCTGATTTTCATCTTCCTGACTCCTCACAAATCCGTTTGTTGGCAAGGCAAAAGCGTGCCTCGGTGATCCGAAGCGATGTCGGGAATCTCAATGGCTGGTGGCTCCCGCCCGTGACAGCCAAGTCATTTCGGCCCCCGGTTCATCCATGAACGCGATTCAACGAAGGTATCGGAAGGAAAATCTGTGATAAGTCACGTAAAAAGTGCGACCTCTTAAAATATCTTTAGCGGTGGGAGGCAAATTTGAGAAACTTTAACGACCTGGGAAACTGTGCCTAAGCAATCCCGACCCGCTAAGCCCTCCAACGCCTGGCAAATCTCCCCATAAGAAGTACATCCTCACACTCCTCCCGCAGCCTCTTCAGTCCAATTTCCGGGAGGTAAATCGCAAAGCTATCCTCGAACAAGCCCCCTAACTGCCCGACGCAAGCAGCGGGACTTTAAAATAACCGAATGTTCGACCAAAGGAATTTGAGGCAGCAGCCTATTGGTTCGCTTGACCCAATCCCCCAGCGAATTGCGGCTGGCGGCGATATTTATTTTTTTCTGGCCAACCTGGACCAAAGGTGTCCTAAGGGTGGCGAAAAATAAAAAACGTCAGGCGGACTTGTTGCAAAACAGTCACCTTTGCGATACTAATCACATGTATACAACTTTGGCGCGATTCTGCTTGCCGCAGATCCGCGACCGTGGATCTAAAGGAGAAACTAGGGATGGCTAAGAAGAAGTCAGACAAAGAGCGATCAGGTGGCGAACCTAGCGGTTTAGAAGCGGTTTTTAAACGCGACCCAAACCTCAAAACTGCCCTTCAGCAAATCGAGAAACAATTCGGCGAGGGGTCCATTATGCCCCTCGGCGGCGAAGGCAAACTTAAAGTAGAAGGCATCCCCACCGGTAGCCTTTCCATGGATATCGCGCTTGGGGGATTTGGTATTCCTCGTGGCAGAATCATCGAAATCTTCGGTCCAGAATCCAGCGGTAAAACGACCTTGGCGCTGCACATTTGTGCCGAAGCGCAAAAGGCAGGTGGTATCGCTGCCATCATCGACGCCGAACATGCTTTCGATCCTAGCTGGGGTAAAAAGATTGGCGTTGAACTAGATACCCTTTTAGTAAGCCAACCCAGCAGTGGTGAAGAAGCGATGCAAATCACCGAGATGCTTGTTAAAAGCAATGCGGTCGATGTTATTGTCATCGACTCCGTGGCCGCTTTGGTACCCAGACAAGAACTGGAAGGTGAAATCGGCGATTCCCACGTCGGTCTACAAGCACGCTTGATGAGCCAATCGATGCGTAAACTGACCGGTGCAATTGCGAAAAGCAAAAGTGCCGTGATCTTCATCAACCAGATTCGTGAAAAAGTTGGGGTGATGTTCGGTAGCCCTGAAACCACTCCAGGTGGACGCGCATTGAAGTTTTATGCTTCTTGCCGTATCGATGTCCGCCGAATCGGAGCCCTTAAAGAAGGTGAAGAAGTCGTTGGCCAACGCGTACGCTGCAAAGTTGTCAAGAATAAAGTGGCTCCTCCATTCCGAGTTGCTGAATTTGACATGATGCATACCAATGGTATCTCCTTCGAAGGAGATTTGCTGGACCTAGGAGTCAATTGCAAAGTCGTCAATCGATCCGGCGCCTGGTTTAAATACGGCGAAACCTACTTGGGTCAAGGTAAGGAAAAAGCTCGTAATTTCCTCATCGAAAACCCAGATATCTCCGAAGAAATGCGGCAACGAATCCTGGCTAGCAGCGATTCCTCCGTCGCGGCCGGGGCTGAAGAAGCTGCGTCTGAAGAAGAAGAATCCGTGGTCGATAGTTGATCTTAATTGAACACCGCCATCACTCATGAGCCTTCGAAATCGGTTGATGAATGATGAAAATATAATGACGCTTGGCCCGTGTAACCTGCCACCGGTACACGGGCCTTTTTGATTGGTCCTTATTCTTCACCTGCTATATTTCCAGACTTGTAAATCAAACTGTCTATTCCCGGGCGATTCGTTGTTGGGCTAACCCAATCTTCTAGCTTATCGCTTTCGGCAATGCGGCGTAAACTTCATCGGTCAAGACTTGTATTCGCAAGCACTCTAGCTACGCTGCCACCCCTAAATAAAATCACAACTCAGGAGAATCACCAGAAGCATTCTTTTCTGCTACACGTTTCTATTTTTGCCACGCTCCGTATAGCTCTGTGCTAGAATGCGACCTTGGTCCACTCAGTGCTCACAAAGAAAAAGATCTCTCGCCCTAGCTTTTTCGGAAAGAGCCTGGTGATCAGGTTCCCCAGGTCATAGCGACGTTTAAATCAATTCGCTGTTGATCCATGGGTCGCAATCATCGATCGGTGCTCTCGGTTTTCCCGCAGACAAACATTTCCTATGGCCAACAATATTCCATCAAACTGTCTATCCATGAGCAGCAGTTACCCTTTTCGTGGGAGTGTATTCGGTGCTTGGATAACGTTTGGCTGTTTCATATTCTCTTCCACAATGTGCCTCGATACTTACGGGCAAACGCAAGAGGCGCAGACGCAAGATGCTCAACCCGCCGATCCAGCGGCACAGATCGCCCCAGAAGCGGAAGCGACACAGTTTCTCCGGAACATGGAGAAACGAACGATGGAACTATCGAAGCAAGTCTCGCGTTCCGTCGTAGCGATTGCGCGTGTGAGACGTGATACCGAACCTCGCAATGAAACCCTTCGTTTCCCACTAGGTCCCGGCGCTAGATTGAATGAACTGAATCGTCCCACCGATCCCGATTTCATTCCGACAGAGTATGCGACTGGCGTCATCATCGACAACGAAGGTTTTATCATCACTTGCTTTTCATCCCTGAGCGATCCACGAAACAGCGATTACTACGTCTGGTCGGGTAAAGAACCAAAGTCGGCTGAACCGGTTTGGATTTCTGCAGAAGTTCAGGCAGGGGATCCCTTCTCCGATTTAGCAATATTAAAAATCCCACCTACGCCGGACATCACTCCCATCGTGATGTCCGAAGAAGAAACCACTCGTAAAGGTCAATTGGTTTTTGCCTTTGGGAATCCCTATGCTGTGGCTCGCGACGGTTCCCCGTCGATGGCATGGGGAATTGTGTCCAACGTGGATCGTGCATTAGCTGGCACACCGGGCCGTACTGCCTTACCTCAGGAAAAAGAGACGCTACATCACTTTGGTGGCTTACTCCAAATCGATGGAAATTTGAGCAATGGTTTTTCCGGGGGACCCGTTCTGAATTTGGATGGAAAGATGTTGGGACTTATTATTCCGGATGCCGCGTTACCAGATTCGCCGCGACACGGTGGTTTCGCTATCCCGGTCGATTCGACATTCAAACGCGTTATCGAGTCGCTCAAGAAAGGTCGGATACCTGAGTTTGGTTTCTTGGGAATCGTTCCTGAGGAGATCCCATTTCGCTCCCGTGAACCTGGGATCAAAGGAGCCTATGTCAGTCGTGTCGTACCCGGCTTACCGGGAGACTTAGCTGGTCTTCGAGGAGAGGACATCATCACCGCAGTCAACGATAAACCTGTCTTTGACCGTAACAGCCTATTTTACGAACTCAGCCGAATGGGTGCTGAAGAGGAGGTCCAGCTTTCTGTTCTTCGTCCCAATCGCTTCGGCGGATTTCCAGAAGCTGTAACCCTCAAAGGCAAACTGAGCAAGAAATATATTGCTTCAGTCATTCCACCCTACACCATCAAACCGCCTCCGAATTGGCGCGGCTTGGCGGTTGAATACTCCACCGCTTTACCGACAGAAATGCTGCGATTTATGTCGCGGGCAATCCCGACAACTCCCAAATTAGCCGCCTTGCAGGTCGAACCCAATACGGCCGCCTGGCAAGCGGGAATCCGCCCCGGGCAACTTATTTTGGCCGTTCAGGGGGAAAACGTTGAATCGCCCGATCAATTTACCGAACTGGTAAATCGCTTTAACGATCGGCCAGTAGAAATAACGGTGATCGATACCGCCGATACTCTTCGCAAAGTGACAGTCCGCTAGCAAATCCACTAGGGATGGGCTGGCCAGGCTTGGCTGGATCACGGGCTTGGCTGGATCACGGGCTTGGCTGGATCACGGGCTTGGCTGGAATAAAAATCGGCACTCTGCCTAGCCACAACCTGTCACATTTTGCCACAAATCGCCTAACCTCAATCGTTTACGCAAAATCGACCGCGCCAAAGCGGGTTTGCCGATCACGAAAAACAGAGGGCAATGGTGGATTTTAACGAGTATTTGTATAGTACGGTCAGCCGAGGCGGCATACGAACATCTTAGCTTTTGCACGGATACGATTAGCGCATTATGAAAAGCGACGAACTACGCGAAAAATATCTTTCGTTTTTCCAACTCCAAGGACACAGTCGGCAACCGAGCGACGTATTGGTTCCGACTTGGGATCCATCGGTTTTGTTCACTCCGGCTGGAATGAACCAATTCAAGGATCACTTTCTCGGCAAGGTAAAGCTGGAGTTCACCCGAGCTACAACATGCCAGAAATGTTTGCGTACCGGTGACATCGACAACGTGGGGCGAACCGCCTATCACCATACGTTCTTCGAAATGCTCGGCAACTTCAGTTTCGGTGATTACTTCAAACGCGAAGCTATTCACTGGGCTTGGCAATTTCTTACCGATCCGAAGTGGCTCGGAATCCCTGCAGATCGATTAAGCGTCACGGTCTACAAAGATGATGATGAAGCCGCCAATATCTGGAACAATGAAATAGGACTCCCTTCACAACGCATCGCGCGTATGGATGAGGATGAGAACTTCTGGCCGGCCAGTGCTCCAAGCCAAGGTCCAGATGGTGTCTGCGGACCATGCAGTGAGATTTATTATCAACTCGAGAACGGAAAGTCCGTCGAAATTTGGAATCTCGTTTTCACGCAATTCAATCGGGTCGGCGAACCACCTGATAATTTGCGTCCGTTACCGAGCAAAAACATCGACACCGGTATGGGACTTGAGCGCACGGCGAGCGTTTTGCAAAACGTACCATCAAACTTCCACATCGATAGCTTGTATCCAATCGTGCTTGCAGCCTCAGAGGTTTGCGAAACCAAATACGATTACACCAGCGACAATGGCCGTCGCTTGCGCCGCATCACAGACCACATCAGAGCCTGCACTTTCGCTGTGCATGAGAACGTTTATCCTGGTCCCAAGAAAGCTCGCTATGTGATCAAGCGATTGATTCGCCGCGCCGTTTTAGATGGCCATCAAATCGGCATGCGCGATCCGTTCTTGCATCAACTTGTCCCGATGGTTGCTCAGTGCATGAAGAGCATCTATCCCGAATTGAGCGAGACGACCGATAGAGTAGCTGAAGTTATCCGACGCGAAGAGGCAGACTTCTTCCAAACGATCGATGCTGGTCTAAATCGCATTGGCCAAGTCTTCTCATCGATGCAAAAAGAAGGACGCGTCATGGTGGATGGTCGCGAAGCCGCTTCGCTTTACCAAACATTTGGTGTTCCACCCGAATTGTTCCAGACCATCGCCGCAGAGAAGAACTATACGTTCGATTGGGATGGTTATCGCGCAGCGATGGGTGAGCACAGCGATGCCAGCGGGGCAGGGCAGAAGGAGTTGTTCCAAACCGGTCCGATCGAAACTTTGAAAGAAGCTTTGCTGCGAACCGATTTTGTAGGCTATGAAACCACCGAATGTTCCGCTCAGGTACGAGGTATTATCGTTGGCCCAGGCGATGATGATCGACTAATCGGTCGCTTGGCTAGCGGTGGTGACCAAGAACATCTCACTCGGGTGGTACTGGATCGCAGTCCATTTTATGGTGAAAGCGGTGGCCAAGTTGGCGACTCTGGAGTTCTTGAAAATGAAGAATGCACGTTTGAAGTTACCGACACTCAAAAAGCTGGTGAATTGTTAGTTCACTTCGGTCACGTTACCCGTGGTGAACTCAAAGAAGGAATGACCATCAACGCGAAAGTGGACAACAATCGTCGCCAAGCGATTCGCCGCGCTCACTCCGCAACGCACCTGTTGCACTTTGCGTTACAACAAACTCTCGGCGGTCATGCCCAGCAACAAGGTTCAAAGGTTGATGCTGATTGGTTGCGTTTCGACTTCTCAAACCAATCCGCTATTGATGACGAGTCACTACGCAAGATTGAGAATATCGTCAATGAAAAAGTAACTTGTTCTGCTCCAGTTGCTTGGAATATCGTGCCACTAGCAGAAGCTCGAAAAGCTGGCGCGATGATGCTCTTCGGCGAGAAATATCCAGATCCGGTTCGTATGGTTTCGATGGGAGACTTTTCCAAAGAACTGTGCGGCGGTACTCACTTACAAAGCACTGCAGAGGTCGAACACTTTGAGATTCTCAGCGAAGAAAGTGTTTCGTCCGGTGTTCGTCGCATCACCGCATTGACCGGCAAGCGTGCTCACGATCATCGCCGTTGGGTCGAAGAAACCCTTCACAACCTCGGGGCCTTGCTGAAGTGCGGGCCTCACCAAGTGGCCGACTGCACAGCCCACCTGATGAATCGCGTGCGACAACTTAAAAAAGCTGTCAGCAGTGGCCAGGTCAAAGAAGCTCCTGCAGCTTTTGCCGCGACCGTTACTGCAGCAACGCAGAAGTCCTACAAGGAACTGCGCCATTGCCTAAAAGAAACAGCTCGAGCTGTTAACGTGGCGTTACCTGACGTGGTATCGCGTATCGAGTCGCTGCTGACTGATGAAGTCAAGTTAATCGAGCAGATTAAACAACTTGCGAGCGGTGGCGAAATATCGGCAGATCAATTGATTGAAAAAGGATTACAAACCAAGAACATCTTGGTAATCACGGCTGATATTCCGGGGGGCAATCCCAACCTCATGCGTCAACTGATCGATGCGGTACGCAAGAAATCTTCGCAACCCACCGCGATTCTCTTAGCCAGTGCTGCCGGACCAGATAAAGTCATCGTTGTTGCTGGCCTAAGTCCAGACCTGGTAACGCAAGGACTCAGCGCGGGCACCTGGGCCAGCCACGCAGCTCAGCTTGTCGGTGGAAGTGGTGGCGGTAGAGCTGATTTAGCCCAAGCTGGCGGTAAGAATCCAGAGAAGATCCCCGAAGCAATCGAAGCCGCCAAGACTTGGTTCATTGCTCAGCTAGGTTAAACGAAACTTTGAGCGAAATGGTGAGGGGGAGCTGATTCCCCCTCACCCCCAGCCCCTCTCCCCCTGGCGATTTTTGCTCCGCAAAAACGCCGGGGCGAGGGGAGCACTTAAGGAGAAGAACTAGCCGCAATTCTCTTTTCGTCCTCTCCCCAAATAGATCGCAGCGAAGTGTCGAACACCATCTTTCAGGTTAGCGCATAAAGAGTTAGCGCATAAAGAAAGGTGGTACTGCTATGCACCACCTTTCTGATAAAAATACTTATGGCATTTGCGAAGCCAAATCGGAGCGTTACCACTTAGTACTCACGGTGTCCGCCACCGCTACCTCCGCGGAAGCCGCCTCGGCCACCACCAGAACGCTCTTCACGCGGACGAGCTTCGTTGACCGTCACTCGTCGCCCAGCAACTTCTTGCTGATTTAGATTCTCGATCGCTGATTGAGCCTCTTCGTTGTTTGGCATTTCAACGAAAGCGAATCCACGGGAACGACCTGTCTCACGATCCATGATGATGCTAACTTGAGATACTTGACCAAAACGCCCAAAGGCATCTCGAAGCTGATCTTCCGTGGCGCGATACGACAAGTTCCCCACATAAATATTCGTCACAGCACAAACCCTTCACGAAACACTGACAAGAATTACCCTGTGAGCGAACTCCGCCATTAAGGCCGGAAGTTGAACAGCAGATCCTGAGATCATTCACTTCTGCAGAATAGCAACGAAGTAAGTGCGCGATCCTTGGCCAAGTGCAGACCATAAAAGACAAGAGTCTGCTCACAAGCGGGATTATCAGTCTGTGTAATACGCAAAGTCAACAAAAATAAGCTTCTAGCCTGCCAGTTTTTTCAAAACCTCTAGGGCCTTGGTATAGTCTGGTTCCGAAGCTACTTCTGGTACGATCTGGGCATAAGCAACGTTGCCGTTGGCGTCCAATACGTACACCGCTCGGGCCAGAAGCTTGAGTTCGTCGATCATCAAACCCCAAGCTTGACCAAAAGCTCCACTCTGGTAGTCGCTTCCATTTTTGA
>JAUMAI010000525.1:0-5860 GCA_032116775.1 Pirellula sp.
TAAAATCATTTCTGGCGTCTACCTCAACGAACCCGCTGATCTGCGGTACACCCCAGATTAACGCCAGGCTCCGTCCTGGTAATATCGCCAACCCACAGCTTGGCCCGGTAAAATCCTAGGAAAAGTATCACCAGGGCACATTGGAAACCCTACTTGCCCGATTTTCGCACTAGAAAACTATGAATCTTACTAATCTTACCCTCTCCTCCGGTTTGATTTTGACATCGCTTACCTTCGCAGGTTGCGGACTGGATAGCACCTTACAAGACCTCAGAGGCTTGGAAACTGTTGAAAAAATCGAGCGGAAACCTCCGCCGCTGAAAGATCCGTCGCTCCAAGATGATCGCCTGGAGGACAAACACACCTCCTTTGATCCTGATCTCATCGATCGAAGACCGCTCGGTGAGTGGCAGGTCAATTCGAGTGAAGCGATCCTTGGACTTAACATCCCTTGGATTCAACCTGACCAAGAACCTCAACTTCTCCAACTTTGGCCAAGCTACCGAGATTTACAAAAAGTACAGAGTCAACATTTCTCCGGGGTGGTTTTGCTTCCATCGGTCAACATGCTGGATGGGAAAGCCAAACAATTTGATGATGGGCTCTTCGCGGCGGTAGAACAGTCATTCATCTTGAGCCAAGACGATTGCTTCGTCTCGCAATACCAATTAATTCAGAAATGGTTAGAAGCCTTGCCGAGTAATAGCGACGCGGCTGCTTACCTGATAGCCAGCCTCTCGCTGGTGAATGATAATACCCAAGCTCTGGAATCGTTACCCAATCGTAAAGCGATTCAGGAGTGGCTCGACAACTTCGCGCAAGATGAATTAGCTCAAAAACCGATCAGCTTCTACACCTGGAACGATACACTTCGCAAATGTTGGAGATTCGGCTCTTTTCTTCAACACAAACACCGCTCCAAGTCAGACGTTGCCAAGCAGCTAGCCTCCGCACTGCAAGAGAATCCCGAACTTAAAAGGAACTATGAAGCGCTTCTTAGTGTTTACGGTCGCTTATCGAATCCAGCAGCCAATCCATCCCTTATGACGCTTTGCAGTGAGGGTCATGAAAGAGGTCACTCTGAAGTCAGCATCTTTCCAGTGGCAACCTCACGCGAAACAGAACTCTTCAGCAAACTGTTCTCAAATGGTATTCCAACTGGTGCTGACCTGATGAGTGAGTTGGTCAAACGCATTCGCTCTGGTGAGGTAGATTTGAAGCCACGCTCTCCAGATATGGAATCACCTAGTGGCTGGTATGATTATCAAGTTTATGCATTAGAAACTTTATTAGTCGCTGAACGAGGAGCAGAAAACAACAAACTACTCCTATCGAAGACCTATAAACAGCGCATGCTAGATGCCTTCAAGGCACTCATCACAAAACGCCGAGAAACGCAAGCTCGTAACTTAGGAAAAACAATCGCCAGCGCCGCAGCAGCCGAAAAACCACCGGAAGCCATCCAACCGAGATTGCGAGTCGAACCGGCCCCCACTTTCTACTTAAGAACGGCGAGGAGTTATCGATTCCTGCAAGACATCTTGTGCGAATCAAGTGGCTGGAAATGTATCGCGACAAACCCGGGACTAAAAGCTGATGGCCGGCGTGCTCTCGCACTAGAGCTAGAACTCGACGAAATGAAAAATCGCTTCTATGGATTATATCTTATCAGCTGTGAAGATATTGGATTAAAACCCAACCTTCTCCAAGATGAGGTGCTCGATGCAAGCCAATGCTATGCGGCTGCCAATTCTTGGCTCACGACGATATGGAGTGATAGCGACTTCTCTACCGACACGCGTGTTGCAATACCCATCGCCAGCGATCTTGGCCGAAATGTAACACGTCTTTGGGTAACACTTGGGGTGCGACTGGCCAAACTAGATGTACGTTATGCGAAACCACCCAAAATTCGTCCTGTAGACAGCAGTGAGTCATGGCAGGAACCGGACAGAAAGACGGTTAAACCGATTCAATATCTGATTCCGATCGATGAGTTCACCGAACTGGAAATTTCTGGTGTACGCTCAATCTCGCGAGAGGAACTGCGCAGCCAAATTCCTGAGGCAGCTACGCGTGAAGAGATTATCTCGTCTCTGCAAAAAACCTTTCAGTGAGTCGTGACAATCCCCTAAAGAACGCCGCACGAATCCTTTTATTGATGAGTTTAATATTTCTTATCGCGCCGAGGGCTGACGACGGAAGCTTACTATTCAAGCAAAAAATCTGTCATCATTTGGAATAAATGGGGAGTCGTTCCATTGCCTTCATTAATCGAGTGCGAACGTCCAGGATAGGCAAACATGCGAAACTGCTTTTGGTTGGCGATTAGTTCGTTAATCAACAATTCGGTCGTTTGATAATGACAGTTGTCGTCGCCCGTGCCATGAATAAGCAACAAATCACCTTTGAGCTGTGCAGCAAAAGTAATGGGTGAACCTTGGCGGAATCCTTCGGCATTGGTCGAGGGTAGTCCCATATAACGCTCTTGGTATATCGTGTCATAGTAGAGCTGATTTGGAACGGGAGCGATGGAGATACCACGCTGATAAAGTTCCGGATAACGGAACAAAGCATTCAGAGTCATTGAACCACCACCACTCCACCCCCAGATGGTCACGCGAGCTGGATCGATCTGGGGATACATTTCGCAGAGTGACTTGAGAGCGGCTGCCTGGTCAGAGGATGCGAGAATACCAATCTGACCGTATATACATTTGCGCCACAACCTTCCTCGGGGTGCAGGTGTGCCACGATTATCAATACTGATAACGGCGTATCCTTGTTTGGCAAGTGCGGCGTGCCATACGGCGCGATCGCCGCCCCAGGAATCTAAAACGGTCTGCCCTGCAGGCTCACCGTAGACATGCAAGATCACTGGTAGCTTCTCATCGGTACCAAACTTTGGCATAAAACACCAAGCATCTAGTTCGACTTTGTCAGCTGGCCAATTCTCGCCACCAGGAATTTTAATTTTGATAAACTCAACGGCAGGAAACTCAAGTTGGGCCAACTCCTCCTCGAGTTTGTCAGAGTTTGCCAAGTTGCGAACCAACTCATGGTTTTCCAAACGAATCAAGTCGGTCCGAGGTGGCTTCAAAAACTTCGAATATGTATGCAGCGCATACCGAGCCGTGGGAGAAATATCATAACGGTGAGTCCCTGGAAGATCGGCTGGCGATAAGCGTTTAAGGTTGCTTCCACCGAAGCCTGAACTGTAGAGATACTTTTGTGTTGCATTTTCGGGTGAAGCGATGAAGTAGATTTTTTCCTGCGCATGATCAATGGCCACGACCTCGATAACGTCGAATGAAAAAGGCGTGGCAATGGAGGCTTCGCCGCTGCTCGCATCAATCCAGTACAAGTGTCGCCATTGATCTTTTTCGCTGATCCAGGTGAACTTTGTTCCGGCCGAGTTCCAATGAAATTCATCATGTACATCAACCCAAGCTGGATCTTCTTCGGTGTAAATCGCCTCTACGCTTCCTTCATCCAGCTTGGTGCGGTAAATCACCAAACGATTTTGGAGCCGATTTAGCTGCTCAATCAAATATTCTTCGGTACCAGGAATCGCGTGCAGCCTAGCTAAATAATTCTCTCTTGGATCTCCTGGTATGCGTAACCAAGTTACTGCACCGCCTTGTAGATCTAGAACACCAATGCGAGCAGCCGGATTGGTTGTGCCAACTTTAGGATAAGGAATCCTTTGCACTGTGGGATACAACTTCGATGTGTTGTCTACCAAGGGAAACATCGATACCCCTTCGGTATTGATCTCCCAGAAAATAATCCGTGTTCCATCTTGGCTGAATTGAAAGCCGTCTCGCAAGGAAAGCTCTTCCTCATAGACCCAATCAAATGTCCCAGAAATCACCTCAGTCCCATCACCCTGAGTCAACTTCCTGATTTCTCTCGTTG
Source organism: Pirellula sp. (assembly GCA_032116775.1). Classification (GTDB taxonomy): domain Bacteria; phylum Planctomycetota; class Planctomycetia; order Pirellulales; family Pirellulaceae; genus JAFLCP01. Next base: position 3,919 of record JAUMAI010000525.1, read on the forward strand.
CGAGAGACTCGAGATAGATATTGCCTTGGTGAACAAAAGCAACTTCTTCGGAATTTGGAGAGAATTTAGCAAACAGCAGGGAAGACTCGGGAAATGATGAACCAAGTCGATGCAAAGCTTTTGACGAGGGAGTGTAGACCCAGTAATCACCTCGTGTTGCGTAACGCCAAACCCTTTTCGAGTTGGTGAAAATCAGTAATTTCTTGCGATCGGGAGACCAGTAATATTCCTCGACTTTCAGTGGATCTGCTGCACCGTCAGGTACGATGTTGGCCAAAGATAGAACTAAAGATTTCTGCTGCGTTTCGACATCTTGTCGAACAATCGCTAATTTTCCTTCTTTGTCGAATGGCTCAATACTCTCAAACGACTTGCCATCCTCCGACCATTTTGCACTATATCCGCCAGCGCGATACTTACCCTCAGCAAAGATCTCCGCGACCGATGGCGATAGCGATTTAGAAGTCGATGCTGCACTCACTTCTTGCTGCGCTTTTGCAGAACAAGGGAGTGTGAGACTGCAAAACAACAAAGCAAGTTGAAAGAAAAGTGATCTCACGACGGGGCTCACTGTTGGCATAAACATGGACGCAGATAAAGTGGGAGCACGTGAACTAGCTTCATGCACCATGAAAAAATAATCAACTAAGCATAGGCGAACTATAGCCTAGACACCTAACACCAATTCAAATTGTTTTGGAATTAGTCGCCTCCTCCAAATCTTCTGAGATGGATCGATAGGGAGCGTCTATCCCAAGCAGGTAGAAGCAGTACAGAAAATCTGGAAGCTTGATCAGGCAAGTCTTCAGAGGCGGCAAGCTCAGGCATCGCATAGAGGTGAGAGAAACCGCGAAGGCAGCGAAATAACTTGGTTGACCGAAACGCCCTACGAATACGTTTGCTCGCTGCGAGATTTTTGCCACAGAATCCCAATGGACCGAGTGGCTAACAATCACCTTTCCCCTTGAGCTTGGCGATAAGAAGAGGACTAAAAGGCTAGGATGCCAAGTACGAGAACGTGCCAAGAATCGCGAAGCCAAGAGGCTCAAACGTTCATCGCTATGGGCAGCGCACTATGGGAAGCGCATAAAAAAACACCCCCGATTGGAGGTGTTTCTCTCGCTTTTAAGCGAGGCCGACGGGGCTCGAACCCGCAACCTCTGGATCGACAGTCCAGTGCTCTAACCAATTGAGCTACGGCCCCAACTATCTCTTAGTTGTTATTCTCCATCACCGAGGCTTTTTGCCAAGCCCCAATATTGGAAGTTAGCCAACCAATCTTCTGCTTTGGGATTATCGTCCGTACGGATCTGGGAGTTCAATCCGTCGTGATAAATCAGTTTGAGTTCCTCACGGGACCGTAGTCTCCGTACAAACCTAAACCGGTTGAACTTCGAAGGGGTGTCGCATCAGCAGCGGAAATCGGCAGGATTTAGCTAGCTGATCGGTCCACGCTCTCAAATCGTCGACGGATTATAGCCCCACCCAAGCACACTGCAAGTGGCAACCAAAACCACTTCTTCCGACAGCCTGTGAGTTTGGGGCAATACCGGTAACGATTACAATGAGAAAACAGGATTTAAGGCTTGAAGCCTCTACGTAGGAGGGGGTAATCCCGCGTGACTGAGGTAGCCTCAAAGAATGCAAAGTGCTTTACAACCATTTGGAATCGAAAATTTTGATTTTCCCCCCACTTGGCAGATAACCATGACCTAAGTTTTCGCGGACAAATTTTGTCGCGCACCGTCCGGTTTATCACGGCGAGTAAAGAAGTAAGCCTCCAGAGGCCCCTATGTTGCTGGGAATAGATCCATTCATCTGGAAACATGTAAGCTACTGGTTCGGAATTGGGGTGGAAAAAATCAACACCTCGATTTCCCGCTCGTGATTTGCTGATCGATGGGGGGGAAACAAAAATCAATGTCACGCCGTCGAACCAAAA
>JAUMAI010000526.1:0-2438 GCA_032116775.1 Pirellula sp.
GTCCCTCAACGTAACTTCTTTCCTGTTACCAGCCAACATCCGTAAACGAAGAAAAGCAAGATGATTTGAATGCACGCGGAGCAGCTTCACTTATCGAGGTTCTCCTCGCAAAGCAAAAAACGAGCGACGGAGCTGTCTCAAACCTTATCATCAATAATGACGGTAGAGGTCCATTTTCTCAATTTAGCTTTCCAGTTGGCGGTTGGCCTAAGTCTCTCGAAGACGTCGAGCGTCAAGGTCTCAAGAGAATGGTGGTACATTCGGCTCTTGCCATCGAGATGCCACCAACACATTTAGGTCGAAAACCGCTTTCGGTACCGTCGCCGACATCCAAGAGTTCCAAGAACGAATCGCTATCTCGGCCACAAGCCCCACAATTCCCGAGCCTTGACAGATTCGCACCAAACACCACTTCGTCTCCAGCGGTAAAGGATGTGCTCAACAAGATCACAGATCTCAGCTTCATGCTAAAGTCAGAACTGATCCTCCCAGCGTAAAGCCCTAAACGAGTCAGCATGTAGTCGCCCCTTATGTTGCACATACAACTCCGTTCATTAAAAAAAAATCCTTTGACCTTCGGACGCCTACAGTGGCCGACCTCTGCAAAGACCCCCTGTGCTTAGAAATAAGAAATTAGAATTAAGTGCCAGCGCTGTCTACGGCCTATCCATTAATGTGCTGTGCAAGTTTCTTGCTGTTCTCCTTGCGTGAATGAAGCTTGAACTTCATAATGTCGCCTTCATATCGCTCAATCTTCTTATGATCACAGATGTAGATCTGCTGTGCGCATTGGCTGATCAATCGCATATCGTGCGAAATCATGATAACGCCACCCTTGAAGCTGTTAATACACCGAGCCAGTGCGTCAATGGATTCCATGTCGAGCGGGTTAGTGGGTTCGTCAAGCATCAACAAGTGAGGTTTCTCGTAGGCGATAATTGCAAATACAATACGGGCTTTCTGCCCAGCCGAAAGTTGATCCATAGTTTGACTTTGCATGCCTCCCGAGCACCCGAATCGGCCCAGCAGCGACCGAATCGTTTCAATTGTCTCGGTTGGCATGAGATCTTGCTTGAAAAAGTCCAGAGGGGTCTTGGTCAAATCTAGCTTGTCCTCGAAATGCTGCGTGAATCTTGAAACCTTCAAATGCATGTTACGCTTGATCTGCCCCCTGGTCGGTTGTAATTCTCCGGTCATCAACTTGATTAACGTAGTCTATGGGAAAGTGGGGTAAATAGGAATAAGTCGCCATTTCGGAGCGCAGACTCAGATTTCATGTACGACCATTTGAGGAATTAACTCACCTTTCCGGCTCCATTTGGTCCTACCAACGCAACACGAGTTTCCAAATCAACACCAAAATCGACTGCTGAATACAGTTCTTTACCTCCAGGATATCCAAAGCTGATGTTTTCAATGGAAAGCACAGGCACGGGAAGCTGACCAGCATCGGGAAAGGACCAATCATAGACTGGATCTGTTTCAGGCTTCGGGGTTAAACCGGCTTCTAGCTTCTTCTGGAGAAGTTTTTCTCTTGATTGGGCTTGTTTGACCAGTTTAGCGGTACCGTGACCGAACCTCGCAATGAAGTCCTTAATTTCGGCAATCTCCCTTTGTTCCGTGTCGTACTGACGAGTTTGGACCATATCTTGGTCACGTCGAGTCTGCACATAGGTATCGTAGTTTCCCGAGTAGTATCGAAGCTTCTTGTATGTAGAATCCAAGCGCACAATGTGCGTGCATACATTGTTCAAAAAGTCTTGCGAGTGGCATACAAAGAAGAGAATTCGGTCCCAGCCCGACAGGTAGTCCTCGAGCCACAAAACAGCATCCATGTCCAAGTGATTAGTTGGCTCATCCAGAATCAGGCATTCAACGGTTGGCAAGAACAGCGCGCGGGCAAGAGCGACACGCATTCGCCATCCTCCGGAAAACTCGCGGGTCTTCATATGTTGCATAGCCGTTGTGAAACCCAAACCATGTAAAATCGAAGTTGCCCGAGCCTTCGCAGCACTGGCATCAAGCGCATCAAGACGTTCATAGATGCTTTCGACTGAAATTCCAATACGAGATGATTTATTAGTGAGAAAAAGCACAGTCTTCGGCAATATACAAATTATAGCGCAGAAATCGGCCACTTACGAGTCGACTGGATCTCAGCCTGTTGGTCATCGCCAGCCTCAGCCATAGCTTCATTCAGCATTTCAGCCCGGCTTTCGAGCTTCGCAATCTCGTCATTACTCTCCATGACGGCATCGAGGGCCGTGATGTCCGTGGCGGGATATTCTTGGTCAAGAAAGTAGATGTCAAGGCTATCCGGAATCGGAATCGCCCGTGCAGCAATGGCCTTCATGATGGTCGACTTGCCGCTTCCGTTTGGTCCAATGAAGCCGTATCGGTTACCGTAGTTGATGATGATTTCAGTGTCTTCAATCAAG
>JAUMAI010000527.1:0-4752 GCA_032116775.1 Pirellula sp.
AACGGATGCTGCTCTGGCGCTCGCTTTCGGCAGAGAGATCTTGGAGCAAGGCTGGCATGATGCTGACTACCTAAATCAATTTGCTAATGACCTTACCGATTATCGACTTGCTTGCGAGCCTTGGACGATAGAGGCAACGGCGAAATTCTGCGGGCTCGAACCAACCCGACTTGCCGAAGTCATACGACTCTATGCTCAATCGGAATCGAGCTTTATCAAGGTAGGTTATGGATTAACTCGAAATGAAAGTGGTGGTAATGCACTAAGAGCCATTACTCTCCTGCCTGCGTTGATCGGTGCCTGGAAACGTGCAGGAGGAGGGGCCACGCTGTCGACCAGCGGCGCCTTTCAATTAAATCATCGTCTCAATCGCGGAGAACATCTTCGTCGACCTGGTGTCCGTACCGTAAACATGAATCTTCTGGCCGACGAATTGGCACGTACTGAAGAGCCCATCAAGTCTCTGTTTGTATTCAACTCCAACCCAGCCGCAGTGGCGCCAGATTCGGGTGGAGTCATTCGTGGCTTAAGTCGACAAGATTTATTTACGGTTGTTCTCGAACACTTTCAAACCGACACAGCCGATTACGCTGACTACCTTCTACCCGCAACGGACTTTCTCGAACATCCAGATCTCTACACATCGTATGGCCATTATCATCTCCAGTGGGCTGAACCGGTCGTGGAACCTCGTGGCGAATGCCGTCCGAACAGTTGGTTTTTCCGCGAACTCGCCCGCCGCCTCGGCTTGACCGATCCAACCTTGTTTTGGTCCGCCCAACAGTTAGCTGCTGACCTGGTAACGACCACTCATCCGCTGATGTCTGGTGTTACCTGGGAACGTTTACAACGAGAACGCTCAATAAAACTCAACCTGCCAAAACCTTTTCGTCCCTATACCAACGGCAGCCATCACGCCGATAAAAAGATCCACTTCACGCCCTCACCTAAACAACTGCAGTTTGAAGAAGAAACCTCCGCTGAGTTTCCACTCAGACTTATTTCTCCACCCGGCTCTTTTATCATCAATACCAGCTTGGGGAATTTGGCAAGTATTCGCAAAATGGCAGGTGACGAACCTCAAGTCATGCTCAATCCTGTCGATGCCGCCAAATTTGGAATCTCGGACGGTGCGGTGATACGCGTAACTAGCCAATATGGGTCCATCACTCGGCGGGCCATTGTCAGTTCCGATGCGCGCGAGGGAGTCTTGGTTGCGTTGGGACAATGGTGGCCTAAGCTAGCCCCGGACAAACAAAGCCTAAATCATCTTACTAGCCAACGATTAACAGATTTAGGTGGCGGCAGCACCTTCGGCAACCCGGTTGTTCGTGTAGAATGTCGATGACTTTTTTCGTTGCTCTCACTGTACTGGAAAGGTGATCCATGTCCGCGCTGCAATATTCCGATGTAGCCAAAATGATCGACCACTCGCTACTGCAACCGACTCTGACAGAGCAGGATTTAGAAAACGGGTGCAAACTGGCTGTCGCGTATGACGTCGCTAGCGTATGCATTATGCCCTATTACCTCCGTCGCTGTGCCGACATTTTAGCGGGATCGACCGTACACCCCAGTACCACCATAGGCTTTCCGCATGGTGGCCATAAAACGGCTGTCAAAGTAGCTGAAGCAGAGCAGGCACTGCGAGATGGTGGTGCCGAACTCGATATGGTAGTAAACATCTCTCAGGTACTGTCTGGAAACTGGGCATATGTTCGGCAGGATATCGCAGAGGTCATAGCCGTCACGCATGCACATGGCGCCAAAGTGAAAGTGATTTTTGAGAACTGCTATCTCAAGGATGAACACAAGATCCGCCTGTGTGAAATATGTGGTGAACTCAAAGCTGATTGGGTCAAAACGTCTACAGGCTACGGTAGCGGCGGCGCTACCATAGCGGACTTATCCTTAATGCGACAACACTCACCACCTGGCACGCAGGTCAAAGCGGCTGGGGGAGTACGTGACTTCACCACCGTTCTGCAGGTGAAACAACTTGGTGTCACGCGATGTGGTGCTAGCCGCACAAAAGAAATCTTAGATGAATGCCGAAAACAACTCGACCTACCAGCCATCGATTTTGTTTCCAAACAAACGACTATCGGATACTAATCGAGCGAGGACCGCTTAGCTCGTCACTAGACTGTAATAGCACTCCCTTGCAGGTCCCAGCCTATGAAATCTCACTTGATACTTTGGTCGCTTATTGCCTGGCTATCCACAATCAGCAATCTCCATGCTCAAGCAGAAAAATCGAAGGATTGGAAACCGGGCAAAGTACCATTGATGACTCGCTGGGGAAAAGAAGTTACACCAGAGAATGCTTGGACGGAATATCCACGTCCCAATTTAGTGCGGCAACGCTGGGATAACCTCAACGGACTATGGGAATTGGCCATTGTTCCCAAAGGAACCCCTCAGCCAACTGACTTTCCAGAAAAGATCTTGGTCCCATTTTGTGTTGAATCAAGCCTCTCGGGTGTTACCAAATCGGTTCTGCCTACAGACGAGCTATGGTACAAACGTTCGTTCTCTGTCGATACCAACCAACGCGATCAACGAACGTTGCTGCATTTTGGAGCTGTAGATTGGGAGTCAACGCTCTACATCAATGGACGTGAGGTTGGAACACACCGTGGTGGCTCTAATCCTTTTTCTTATGACATAACCGATTTTCTTGTGCCAGAAGCAGAGCAGAAATTAGTGCTGCGGGTGTGGGACCCCACAGACGAAGGTGCTCAACCGCGCGGCAAACAACAGTTGAAACCAGAAGGGATTTGGTACACTCCTGTCTCTGGTATCTGGCAAACCGTTTGGCTGGAGCAAGTACCAACCAGTTTCATACAAAAGGTACTTCCCTCCTGCGATATCGATCGCAATCAGCTTTTTGTCGATTGCCAAGTCGCAAACGCTCAGCCCGGAGATAAGCTGCAAATCACCGTTAGTCTAGAAGGAACAGAGGTGGCTTCGGCTATCAGTGACATTGGACCTCAAGTGCCACTGAAGATTGCAGATCCCAAACTCTGGACACCAGACTCGCCAACTCTCTATGCGATCTCACTTCGACTGGTGCGCGGAGATAAAACTATCGATAGCGTCGGATCCTACTCGGCCATGCGTAAGATCAGCATGGCTCGCGATCCGCGCGGAACCCTGCGAATGTTTCTCAATAACCAGCCGTTATTTCAGTATGGACCACTGGATCAAGGTTGGTGGCCCGATGGTCTGCTCACTCCACCATCAGATGAAGCGATGCGTTATGACCTTGAAGTACTCAAGCAACTCGGTATGAATATGCTCCGTAAGCACATCAAGGTTGAACCGGCTCGACTCTACTTCCACTGCGATCAACTAGGATTATTGGTGTGGCAGGACATGCCGAGCTCGATGCAAAAAGGTCGCAAGCACTTTGTGCAACCTAATCAACTTGAAGAAGCAGAGTACACGGCTGATGAAAAGAAGCAATTTCGTTTTGAGCTGCAAGAAATGATCGATCATTTGCGATTCTTTCCAAGTATTGTCGTGTGGGTCCCTTTTAATGAGGGCTGGGGACAACATGATACCAATGAGATTTTAGCGTGGGTTAAAAAGTATGATCCGAGCCGTTTGGTCAACGGCCCCAGCGGTTGGACAGATCGTGGTTTCGGCGACATGAAAGATATGCACAATTACCCAGGGCCAGGCATGTTCCCTGTAATACCTGATCGCATATCTGTATTAGGTGAATTCGGCGGACTAGGCTATCCTGTCGCTGGTCATCTATGGAAAGAGAACGATAATTGGGGTTATCGTACCTATCGCTCCCAGGAAGAGCTCGATACGAATTACGAGCAGTTGATGCAGCGTCTCTATCCATTGATCGGAGATGGACTGGCAGCAGCCATTTATACCCAAACAACCGACGTAGAAATCGAAGTCAATGGGCTGATGACTTACGATCGTGACGTTATCAAGATTAAACCAGAGCGATTCGCAGCTTGGCACAAACGCTTGTTAGGACCAACCCCGGTAACCAAGAAGTTTGTGGATGACGCCCGTACGAGCGAAGCAATCTGGAAATACACACTGAACGATCCAGGACAGGGCTGGGAAAGCAAGAAGTTCGACGATAGTAACTGGAAGCAGGGTAAAGCTGGTTTTGGAACTCCAGATACACCAGGCACTGTGGTTCGCACGCGTTGGGATAGCAATGATATTTGGCTCCGACGTGAACTGGAGATCCAAGAGCTTCCCAGTGGCGAGCTCTTATTTAGCATTCATCACGATGAGAATACTGAGATCTATATCAATGGTGTGCTCGCAGCCAAAACTGAAGGTTACACTACCGGTTATACGCTTCTGCACTTAAACGCAGATGGACGTAAAGCGCTGGTGCGTGGCAAAAACACGATCGCAGTACACTGCCGCCAGACAGGTGGCGGCCAATATATCGATGTTGGAATGGTTGAGGTGAAGTAGACCGCCAGTTCGCTGCGGCGATAACTCATTGAGCCCGTTGCCAAAGGCTAGGTCTGCTACAGGTTGAGCTCAAACAATCCAAGACCTGACTATCAGCGCATCGCACAAGTCATACACTCCGGCTCGAGCACTCGTTTAACCCGTTGCCAAAGGCTAGGTCTGCTACAGGTTGAGCTCAAACAACCCAAGATCTGACTATCAGCGCATCGTACAAGTCATACACTCCGGCTCGAGCACTCGTTTAACCCGTTGCCAAAGGCTAGGTCTGCTACAGGGTGAGCTCAAACAACC
>JAUMAI010000527.1:4762-5129 GCA_032116775.1 Pirellula sp.
CACAGGTGGATACGCGATTCGAGCGACAACCCAAACGGTAGCAAACCTAGCCTGTCGGCAACGGGTTAAACGATGAGCTCAGGCTAGGTCTGCTACAGGTTGAGCTCAAACAACCCACGACCTACCTATCAGCCTATCGCTATCGAGTACGTTCCAACCTGCGATCACTGTTGAGCTCGTGGCTCAAGCTGCCTCGAGACGTACCAGCCGTCGGATACACACAGGTGGATACGCGATTCGAGCGACAACCCAAACGGTAGCAAACCTAGCCTGTCGGCAACGGGTTAAACGATGAGCTCAGGCTAGGTCTGCTACAGGTTGAGCTCAAACGACCCACGACCTACCTATCAGCCTATCGCTATCGAGT
>JAUMAI010000528.1:0-5052 GCA_032116775.1 Pirellula sp.
CATTGCCTTTTCGGATGGTGTCCGGTTACGCGGAAATGTTGAGCGGTCTCGTTGGCGCTTACGACAATCGACACCTTCGACGGATTGATCGAGAGCTAGCAGAACGAGGAGGGGACCAGCGTATTATTGACGTGAAGTCACGTCGGCTCGACAATCTGCTGAGGTCGCTTAATATAGGACAGGTTGATCTGCTCTCCATTGATGTGGAGGGTGGGGAACTTGGCGTGTTGAGATCTATTAATCTTCAGGAGTTCAATGTCAAATTCGTTGTGATTGAGAACAACTACAAATCACCACGAATCCGGCGAGCAATGCGGGCCCAGAAGTATCAGCTTCTATTTGTGATTGGCCACGATGAGGTCTATGGGCCACGTCCAATCAGCCTGCTGTGAAACCGATCGTTCCATGGGGGCCTTACTGATCTCGTCATAATTCAGGCCTTGATTTCACGGAGACATAGAGTGAGTATCTTTTAAGTTCAGGTACGACGTTGCCCACCACTCGGCGATGATCAATTCAAGTGAAATGTTGTTAGCGTCACTCGGTTTCGTTCAGCAAGCAAAAAACCTGCGTGTCCTGCGGCCAAATCATGGAGAACGTGAATCCAGTATTGGGAATCATCCCATAGAACTTTGAACTATCCTGATCCGTTGTGGAGGCTGTTGAACTATCTGTAAATGTCTACGCTGGAGATGTTCCGTATCTTGATTTGACATACCGCCACATCGTCAAACAATTGTTAGTAGCACCGATATCGCGTCGTCGAATAGTAGTAGATCGCCGGCTGCCGGTAGGGCGTTTTTCTGCGAGCAATTCCCTCGCAGAGTTGGACCATTTGCTTGATCGCCTTCAGGTCGATGGTGTTGTCGATGACGTTGATGACGTCGATTGGACAGAAGCTGAAGTGGAGCGTGTAGCGACCAAATACTTCGGGCACGCAGAGGCTCAACCTGTTGCCTCTGGGGGGTCTGCGATACACCCATATTTGTGGGCAATCGATACTTCGAAGTCACCTTTGGTACTGCATTTTGACAGTGACATACTTTTACACGATCCAAATTGCGGCGATTGGGTGCGAGAGGCCATGGCAATTCATCGTGAGAATTTGAACGTTGCTGTTACGACCCCTCAGGGAGGGCCACCACAAGCTTCTTCGGCTCGCGACTGGCTCCTCGGAAATCCTCAGCGAGTCATTCCTGGACAATGGATTCGAGCTGAGAGTGTGAGCACGCGATATTTTTTGGTTGACCGGGAGCGCCTAGAGACCGCTCTTCCGCTCAAGCCACGTATTTTTGGCGAAAATCTAGAACTAACGCTGACAACAAGCCTCCACGCGGCGGGACTAGACCGTTGGAATCGAGAAAATGACGATGTCTGGGCAGTTCATCCCCGCCGACATAATCAAAATCACGTTAAGAACCTTGCTGGTCTCATTAACCTCGTAGAGAAGGGGAGGTACCCGTTCCGTAGAACCGGCTATCGCTGGGATATCCGTACTGAAGGACGACATTTCATCCCTTGGTGGGCAATGCTCCGTGTCGAAAAGTGCCATGGTTTCGTCGAAATGCTGAAGAAACACTGGCGCAACCGCAATATTGGCGAATGACGGTCTAGCAGGTGACTTGTCATATCTCGACCACAGTCTGAGTGCTTAATACGTCGGCTACAACAGTGAAATTACTTCAAAACTTGAATTCAAGACTTCGGCAAATTTGTTCTAACCAATTTGAGCTACTGATCAGCCAGAGTTAGGAAGATTTACCGGGAAGTTTTCGCTTGTACATTTAAAATTTACGGCTTGCGGACTGTTTATTAGTTGTCGACGACTCTCAACTTAGACTGTTGATTAGTTCAATGTCCGTGGCTTGGATCGCGACGAAGCATGAAACTAAGAAGTTTTCAAGATGCCGGTTGTACAGTTGGAATTCCACCTCATTCGGATATATCCGGCCAACGATGTAGCCGAAGCTGGTCAAAAACTCGAAAGTGTCTCGAAGTAAAAAATGGGAATGTAGTGCCCAGGGTCCATACTCAAATTGAATAGCTCGAATCGCCTTATTCGAGAGCATCGATTTGAACCCATTCAATACCCGAAAATCAGCCCCCTCAGTATCAATCTTTAACAAATCAATTGTCTCAATTCCGTTCTCTCTGCAGTATGAATCGCCAGTCTGGAAGTGACATTGAAGCTCTACGTAGTTATCGCCCGCAAAGTGATTAGTGAGACTGGCCACCGTCGACTTTTCCCGATCGTAAAATACCGTAAGGGTTCCTTCGGCATCACTAAGTCCAAAGTTATTGGGCACGACATTGGCAGCGAAAGATGTTAATCGTGAGGAAAATAAACGAAATGTTTCGGGCACAGGTTCGAAACTGTGAATGGTGGCAGAAGGTATTTGACGAGCCACTATTGCTGACCAGTCTCCTTCATTACTACCAACATCAAAGACGAGAGCAGGCCGCAATTCAGAGAAAATCTTTATAAGGCGCGATTCTCCGTTTGTATGGAAATCCCAGTTCCCGGCATCTTCAATGGAGTTCAGGAACCAGCGCGCAACCATGGCACAGCGTTGGAAAACCTTCCGTGATCGTCGACGCGCAATATACCTTTGAATCGTCTTGCGAACCTGAAGCGGTGATTGTTGTACGGCTCGGCGTAACGGGCTAGGCATGTATCGAGACTATATTTCACATTCCCGTCATTGCTGTACCTGGGTTGAGCAACGCGCCAAGATCGCTTGTCAAGAGGTGATTTGACCTGCCCCCACTATTTTTGAGAGCACCTAGTGGCTTGGGGTCTGTTGAGCTTTACGGCTTCTAAGCCAAATTTGATGCGTAAGGGAGCGTTTAAAAATGAAGCGGATTCGGCGAGTAATTTGATTCCAGAAAAATTAATTTTTTGATTGCCCAATTTAGAGCTATTGGTCCTGTCCAATTAGTCCTGTTTGGATAATAAATTATCCTTGATTTGCTAGTTGAACTCTTTGAAATCAAGGTATAAATTTTATATTGGCGTGGGCAACAGATGCGGACCAACCGGCTGAAGGCTCGTTTCGATGGTTGAAACCAGGTACTGTTTGAAAACTGTAGATCGGAGCATCGCAGTACAGCCATTGCTCTCTAGCAGCCAAGGTTTGCACAAAGCGGAGACCTCTGCGTAGGGTCAACCGTTTTGGAGAGCATCCGTGCAAAGACAAGTGGTTTCAACTGAGGGAGTTCTTACTTGTCTGCAAAGGGCGATTTGCTTCGGCGCGAAGACTGCTGAAATGGAGGCATTTTTGGCAGGCGAATCCATAGCGGTCCCCGTCACTCTGTTGTTGAAAGGCGTCGCTACGCTTGAAGTAGTGACCGGCAAAACGCTAAGGACTGACAATAATTATGAGTGTCCACTTACCTCACGATAACTTCCTTGTTAGCGCTCGTATCTCTCGTGATTCGATCCTGCGAGTAGAGATCGATCGATACGCGCCTGAGGTGGTCGCCAGGCACGTTGCAACAGCGCCTTCATCGGGGTTATAAGCAGATGAAGATCCTCTTCGTGATTGACAGTCTAGGAGCAAGCGGTGCGGAGCATTCCACAGCGATGCTGCTGCCACATCTGCGAAGTTGCGGTCATCAAGTATCAGTTTCCACCCTTTACGACGCCGGTTTCGGTGACGAAGACCGCATCCGTGCTGAAGGGTTCGATGTTCGACCTCTGGCCTCAAAGGGATTCATCGGCAGAGTATTAGAACTTCGTGGTCGAATCACGAAGGACAGGCCCGACATTGTGCATACTGCGCTCTTCATTTCCGACCTCGTAGGCAGGGTTGCAGCATGGCGAACGGACACAATTGTGGTCTCAAGCTTGGTGAGCACACCTTATGTAAAGGAACGGTTGGCCGATCCTGCGGTAGTTGTGTGGAAAGTTCGGCTGCTACAACTCGTGGACGCGGTCACAGCGAGGATTATGACTCGGCGTTTGCACGCAGTCTCTGAGGGAGTAGCAGATGTTAACGCCAAGGAATTGCGGTATCCGCGTCAGCGCATCACTGTTGTGGAGCGTGGTCGCTCCCGGGATACTTTTCGGGTCTGCTCGTCTGAAACACGGGAACAGGCTCGTTCGTCACTCGGTCTTACCGTTGATGACAAGGTGGTTCTTGCAGTCGGACGTCAAGAACATGCCAAGGCTCATGTCGATCTTGTTAGGTCCACGGAACTTCTCGTGCAGCGTGTTCCGAACATTGTTGTGTTATTGGCTGGGCGGGAAGGCAATGCCACAGCGGACCTCCACGCAGCATTGCGCAAATATCCCCGTGCCGCCTCGGTGATCCATGTTCTCGGCCACCGACATGACATTCCCAATTTGCTATGTGCTGCCGATGTCTTAGCCATATCGTCTTTCTATGAAGGCACCGCCGGTGCAGCGATCGAGGCAATGGCCGTGGGTTGCCCGGTTGTTTGCACCCAGATGCCAGGAATTCGTGGAATCCTTCGTAATGAAGACACTGCCCTGCTCGTTCCGGTGGGCGTGCCAGTGGCAATGGCTGATGCGTTGGAGCGGATTTTGGTTGATCCCGAACTGGCGCTACGCCTGAGGGTTAACGGGCCTCAGGAGTTTGAGAGACGCTTTACGGTTGAAGCGTCCGCGGCGAACATGGAAAGGTTCTACGCTGACCTAATGAGCGAGCGGCAGGCAAAAGCAAAGTGAACAGCATGGCGGTACTTGGATCAGCGCCCATTTCGGGCCTGTGGAATTTCGCGACACGCGGTCGCCTCCGGGTGCTGGCCTATCACGCCGTTCCACAGCCCGAAGTTTTTTCTGCGCACCTCGACCTCATTGGCAATCACTACACCCCGGTGTCGGGCGGTATGGTTGCCGACTCTGTCGCTGGTACAACGAAACTGCCCAAGCGTGCTTTGTGGATCACCTTTGACGACGGTGATGTGAGCGTGGTCCGTCAGGCACTTCCTTTGCTGATAGAGCGGTCGATGCCGGCAACGGCATTCGTATGCGCGAGTTGGATTGACACCAATGAGTCTCCGTGGTGGAAGGTGTTCGATCGTGCGTTT
>JAUMAI010000529.1:0-9068 GCA_032116775.1 Pirellula sp.
CACACCTCAAAGCGACGATGAGTTAGAAGAAGTAACCAAGTCTGTTGTACAACGATTGGTTAATCGAGCCTATCGCCGTCCTGTCTCAGGACAAGAGCTGGAACGTTGGTTAGCGTTATCAAGACAGGTCCAGGCTGATGGTGAATCATTTGAGGCATCCATACAAGTTGTCTTACAGGGGCTTCTTCTTTCACCGCAGTTCCTCTTTCGAATTGAGGCCGACCGAACACCTATTGCGGCCGACAAATATGCTCAGCTTACCGACTATGAATTAGCGACTCGTCTCTCGTATTTCCTTTGGAGTTCCATGCCTGACGATGAATTGTTCAGCTTGGCCACCAAGAAGCAATTAAGAGATCCGCAGGTATTGCAATCTCAAGTCGAACGAATGTTGAAAGATAAGCGAGCCAATCAATTCGTTGAAAACTTTGTTGGCCAATGGCTACAGTTGCGCAAACTGGACGAGTTGCAACCCAATCGCGCAGCCTTTCCCGAGTTTAATGATGCCTTACGCTCTGCGATGAAACGAGAGACATTCACTTTTTTTGCTTCAGTGATGCGCAACGACGAGAGCGTTCTTAATCTTCTTGATTCGGATTACACGTATCTGAACCAAACGTTAGCTGAGTTTTACGGAATCCCGGGGGTAAGCGGAGATCAGTTCCGCCGAGTGGCGCTTACCGGGACTGTCCGTGGGGGCTTACTGACCCAGGCCAGCATACTCACCGTGACAAGCAATCCAACTCGAACCAGTCCGGTGAAAAGAGGTAAGTTCGTGTTGGACAATTTACTAGGAACACCACCACCAGCTGCTCCCCCAGGAGTTCCAGAATTGAAGGAAAAAGGGGAACTGACGGGTACCTTACGACAACGCATGGAGCAACACCGAGCAGATCCTGCCTGCGCTAGCTGTCATCAATTGATGGACCCACTTGGATTTGCTCTTGAGAATTTCAATGCGATCGGCAAATGGCGCGTCAACGACGGCGAAACACCTATCGACAGCAGCGGTGAATTGCCTGGCGGTCAGAAAGTCGCAGGTGCCCAGACACTGCGTCAACTTCTCAAGGACCAATATCAAGATCGATTCGTTCGCTGCCTTATCGAAAAGACGCTTACCTATGCTTTAGGTCGTGGCCTTGATTATTACGATTTATGTGCCGTTGAGAAAATTGAGAACGAACTTAAGAAATCGAACTATCGATTCTCAGCGATGATTTTTGAAATTGTAAAGAGTGATGCCTTTACCAAAATTGGTGTGAGGGACGAATGAGCGCAAAACAACTTCCTCGGCGAACCTTACTAAAAGCCGCTGGCGTCTGCCTGGGATTACCCTTACTGGAAGCGATGGCAACACCGCTACGGAGCGCCTTGGCAACGGCTCCCGAAGGACATCTTCGCCTGGGATTTTTTTACGTTCCCAATGGCGCCCACATGCCAGACTGGACTCCACAGTCGACCGGCCCGAAATATGAATTGACACCTACTCTTAAAGCTCTGGAACCGTTGCGAAAGAAAGTAAGTGTCCTCAGCGGCCTAACCCTTGATGGAGCCCGCGCTCATGGCGATGGGGGAGGGGATCACGCGCGAAGTGGCGCAGCCTTTCTGACTGGATCACATCCAAGAAAAACAGATGGTGCTGATATACAAAATGGTATCAGTGTTGACCAAGTCGCTGCCCAAGCTATCGGTAGCGACACTCGCTTTGGAAGCCTCGAATTAGGTTTAGAAGGAAGCGCTCAGTCTGGTAATTGCGATAGCGGTTATTCTTGCGCCTACTCATCGAATCTCTCTTGGCGTAACGCGACTAGCCCCCTAGCTAAAGAAATGAACCCTGCCGCGTTGTTTGATCGCTTATTCCAAGTAAACCAAGCGGCTAGCAACAACCAACCAACCGATCCAAGCAAGAAGTACCGACAATCAATACTCGATTCGGTACTAGATGAAGCGAAGGGCCTCAAAAATTCGTTGGGAAAATCTGATCAACGTAAACTTGAAGAGTACATGTATTCGGTACGCGAGATCGAAAATCGCTTAGGCAGAAATGAACAGCTGACGCCTGGTGAGGAACGAAATGTCAATTATGCTCGTCCTGCTGGCGTTCCCAAGGAGTTAGATGAACATTGCAAATTGATGCTCGATCTTTTTACCTTGGCTCTGCAGACCGACAGCACAAGAATTATCTCCTTCATGTTTGCTAATGAAGGTAGCAATCGTGCCTACACGCAAATTGAAATCTCCGAAGGTCACCACGAATTATCGCATCATGGCAAAAGCGATGACAAGCAACAGAAAATTGCTAAGATCAATCGCTATCACATCTCGAAGCTTGTTTACTTGCTTAACAAATTAGAATCGATTTCTGAGGGTGAACGAACGCTGCTGGATAATTCGATGCTGACCTATGGAAGCGGCATTTCAGATGGCGATCGCCACAACCACGATGATTTGCCGATACTGCTTTGCGGTAAAGCGGCAGGTAGAATTAAAGAAGCGAGCCACTGGTCCTACCCGAAAGATACGCCTCTTTGCAACCTTTATCTTTGGATGCTTAAACAACTAGGAGTTCAGTCGGATAGTTTTGGCGACAGCAATGGTATTTTACGATTGAGCTGAGCTTGAACTATTGAATCTGTTAACTCGAAAATTGGGCATTGGAAGGACTGGCTTTAGCCTTAAATGATTAGTGGCGAGATCGGTGTAGCATCGGCCGCTGCCACTGGGAATCTTAATGCGGCTGGGCAGACCCTTTTACAGAAAATTCTCTTGCTGTTGCACTCGGCTTTTGTCCATGGGAACCTGCAAGCACGACCGAAGCTATTCCAACGAAAAAGGCGTGGCACCTCGAAGATTATTCGAAGCGCCACGCCTAGCACGGGGGGGTGAGAAAGCAGGTGCAATAGCCTTGGGGAAACCATCACACCCACGATCTAACGTAGGACGTCGCTGAGACTTTCCTCAACGAACTGCAATAAAAGCCGTCGAATTAGTGATATTCTGGCGTGCAGGCTGGACAATTGAGCCTATTATTCCGATTGTTCCGACAATGACTTCCAATCGCGTTCCACAACCGAACGCCACTGCCGCACCGTAAAGACTTTTTCCCCAGTAAGATCAGGTGGTGTATTCGGAGTTAAAACGCACATACGATTCGTTTAAGTCGCTCGTCCAATAGCGACACTTACCCGGCCCAAAACCTACCTTCAGTTGAATATGAGTCTTCCGACTAGACTTAATTGCCAAGCTGACTTCTTTTTCGTCGAACTTCGTAGGCTCACCCTTTTCGAACAACAGATGTCCGTTAAGCACTAATTGTAAAACTCGGGTTTCGATCGGCACTCCTGCATAACCGGTTGCCGAAACAATCCGTCCCCAGTTAGGGTCGGCTCCATAGATTGCTGTTTTAACCAGGTTAGAAGCAGCGACTGTTGCAGCAATGCGATGTGCGGCCGCATCGCTTGGAGCCCCCTGGATATCAATCTCAATCAGATGAGTTGCTCCTTCGCCATCATCTGGGATTTGAACAGCCAGGTCGATACAAGCTTGATCTAGTTGCTGCGCAAAGAGTTCTTCCTCATCTGACGATGACAACTTCACGCCACTTGCACCACTGGAGAGTAGCAACAAAGTGTCATTGGTGCTTGTATGCCCCTCAACGCTGATGCAGTTGAATGATTTATCCACGGCTCGTCTCAGCAAACGTTGTGCTTGCTCAGGTGCCAACACAACATCGGTGAGGATGCAGGCGAGCATCGTTGCCATGTTGGGGCCGATCATGCCAGCGCCTTTCGCCATTCCAGCTAAACGAATGGTCTTGCCATGGATTTCGCAACGCCGATCAATCACTTTCCGGAAGGCATCGGTCGTCATGATTCCATCGGCAGCATCCAAAAATGCATCGGCCCCCTCTCTCAATCGGGCAGCAGCTTCCGATATTCCTTTTTCGATCTTAACCATCGGTAGAAAACGGCCGATGACCCCCGTGCTCATCACCAGCACTTGTTCGGCTGCAACCTTCTCACCACACGCAACGTACTTTCCAACCAACTCGGTCATGCGGATTGCGTCTTGCATCCCCTGGGTACCGGTACATGCATTAGCACAGCCGCTATTAACAACCACCGCTCGCAACGAGTCCGTGGGCGTACGCCCACGATCGAGAACGACAGGGGCTGCAACGACCTGATTGGTTGTGTAAACACCAGCGGCAACCAACGGCCCGGTCCCGACAATCAGGGTTATATCCTTGGTGTTCGCTTTGGTTTTAATTCCAGCCGAAACACCTGCAAACCGAAAACCAAATGGCAATTCCATAGCTCTTTGTTCCGATGACAATTGATTAAGAGAGTGACACTGGATCGCGATCGAGAAGGCCTAGGGTAGGCTCCAAGCCAAACATCACGTTCATATTCTGTACTGCAGCTCCAGAGGCACCCTTAATTAGATTGTCGAGTGCAGATAAGAGAATGATGTAGGCTCCGTTTTCGCGAACACTGATATCGATATAGTTTGTATGTGCCACATATTTTGTCGCGGGAAGATGACCGACAATTCGCACAAAGGGTGACTTTGCATAGTGACTCTGCAAGCAATCACGAACTTGATTTGCAGAGACATTTCCGATCGGTCGAACATAGATCGTTGACAGAATGCCGCGATCCATTGGAACCAAGTGAGGAGTAAATACAACGCTACAAGGCTTACCCGTATAGCGTTCTAGAATATCCACGATTTCAGGTTGGTGCCGATGATTACCGACACTGTAGGCAGAAAACGACTCATTGCACTCACAGTATAAATTTCCTTGCTTCGGCGTGCGGCCTGCTCCACTGACGCCACTTTTTGAATCGACAATAATGTGCTGTAGATCGATCAAGCCTTCTTTGATGAGTGGGGCCAGGGGCATAATAGCCGATGTTGGATAGCAGCCAGGATTAGCGATCAGCGATGCGTTGACAATTTGATCCGAGAACAATTCAGGCAAACCATAGGGAACTTGCCCTAGGCGTCTTGGATCAGGATGCTCTTCCCCATACCACCGTTGATATAACTCTGCGCTACCCAAACGATAATCCGCACTGAGGTCGATGACCTTGACCCCAGCCTTGTTCAATTGCATCACGAATTGAGCTGAAGCCCCGTGGGGCAAGCAGCAAAATGCAACATCACACCGACTCGCTATTTGCTCAGGACTAAGGTCCTCGATGATCGTATTGAGCCTTCCGGTCAATTGTGGATGCAGATCTGTGATCGAACCGCCAGCTCCTTGTCGACTGGTCGTAACACTGACCACAGCCTGCGGGTGCCGGAGCAATAACTTGATTGCTTCGACTGCCGTATATCCCGACGCACCGATGATTCCAACCTGAATCATGCTAACCATTCCTCAAAATACGAGATCACTAGCGTTCCGAGTGAACCTTTATTCTTCAGCTTGTAACTAGGCCTGGTACGCGGCCTTTTACCTGAGCGATTCGAGCCATTGTTGCCCGAATAGCCATGGCGTCAATATACCGATTACGTCTGAAAGTCACAGCCGAGCGCAGAGGCCCGCGGGAGATAAGCCGAACGGCTTTACGCCCTCAGGAAAAAGAAACTGGCAGATAAGGAGCGGGTGAAGTGCAGTCAGGATCGCTGACCTGCCTATCGGTTATTCGCTTTTCTTGCCTGGCCCCCAGTGATCACCCCACCTCTCCAGTTTCCGCAGGCAGTTGAACTACGACGAAATGCGAGTCAGAAAAAGAAACAAAATCTCAGCTTTGGGCCTCAGCACCCCATAGCCACCGAAATTCATTGAGAATCATGGCTGTTGCTCCCCAGACCGTTTCATCGGCAAACAGCCAAGCAGGAAATCGAAGCGATGCTTCTCCTCGCTTCAAGAAGCTAGTCTGCGGTGACTTCATTTCCATAAGCTTTGCGACAGGGACTTCAATCACTCTTTCGACTTCATCGGCGGCAGGAACCCACAATGGCCTCCGCTCGATACAAGCTACCCACGGTGTCACTTGATGTCGACTCGAATAGACAAACAAGGGACTCAACTGACCGATTACTGCGGTTGGCTCAACGGCGATACCAAGCTCTTCATTCAACTCCCTAATCGCTGCTTCAAGAGAACTTTCGCCCGCTTCGATTCTCCCACCAGGTAGGGAAATCTGCCCAGGGTGATCCGGCAATGTACTGGGACGTTTGGTTAACGGAAGCCACCAACCATCTGCATCACGATATAGAAGCAACATTACTGCTGCTTTGTGGTGCCGGAGAGGCGTACTGGTGAAGTGTCGCCCGTACGCCCAACTGGGACTGTATTGCCTTTGGGCAGCCCGACCTGGCAAATTGCCTTGCCTAAGCTGAGACACAAATTGCGATAATTGTGTATCCATACTGGCAATGAAATCGCTCATGGCCTTATTTCGAATACCGCATAGTGGTCATTCCATTGCCCGTTAAGTGGATAAACCAGCGGGAGCAACGGTGGTTCTTCATGAATGTTGCGATCTATCAACACATAACGAATACCATACTTGTTTCGAAGCTCCAAGAGTTTTTGTGTCGTCCAAGGAGCCCACTCATCATTCTCATCCTTGGGATAACAGTCTTGAATGCGCTGCCACCACTCGACCATTGACTTCGAATCCTGAGGAATATCTTTCCAGCACGCAACTTCGTTGCGGCGTGTATACCACTTAAAGGTCTGCTGGTGCCGCGGGGTCAACCATAGAGTATCCTCGGGCGTATTGGCCGAGATCCAGCGGCAAACGCTAAGCCAATCCTGGTATACCCAGTCTCGCTCATCGGGACCAAGATCTCGAACTGGCAATGATCTAAAATTCGCTTCAGCCATCGCGCTGCTGGTTAGCTGCTGAAACCGAAAATTGAGTACGTAACCACCTAACGCAATTAGGACGATCCAATAACCTACTGATAGAAACTGATACCTTACTTCGGCTTGCCGCGGCGGCAACATACAGCCCGCTCGATGAATCAGAATTGAGGCAGCAAACAGTGCGGACATTGGAATGAGAGGATCTACCAAACGAAACCAATAAAACTTAAGTAACTTCGCCGCTAGAATAGGATCCGTCCGATAGCCGACTTGCTCGATAAGAATCCCAACACCTGCCAACAATAAGGTTGCCGAACCTAGGGCTAACCAGACAGCGACCACACTCAACATATCGGGCTGAACTTGAACGGAGCCCACACCGGATGAATCCTTACTTTCCGACGACTTGATATTAAGTTCTGTTGCTGCCTTCTGCTTGTTGCGTATCCATTGGAAAGCGATTGACGCTACCAGAAAACCAACAAGCGGCGTTACGAATGCAATCCGACGCTTTTCGGAAAACTTACTGAAACAGAGATGGTGCGGGATTCGTTGATAGACATAAATTTCTGCAGCTAATGCATTATCCTCGGCCGATACGCCACGCATGGTTTGCAGGGCGGGAACCAAACCTGGCAAAGATAAAACGCCCCCGAGGAGCAACATAATGACGTGCTGCTTCCAAGTTCGTTGACAACTGCGAAATCGCACGATCGCCAATGCGATGGCCGCGACCACAACCGCCCAGCCACCCACCAGTACGTGAAACGCTGAGGCGAGACCTAACCAAGGCCATGCCCGGTAAGCTTTTTCACCAAATAAATAACTCCAGCCTAGGAACACAAAACCATACGCGAAGACTTTAGCCTCCGCTCCACCAACCACCCACTCGCCGGAAAGCTGCCCGTAGTGCAAACCACACAACCAAGCAGCGGCCAGGAAGGGAGCAGCAATGCCGGGCAACTTGGATGCTAGAACCAACCTTCCCCACCCCCATGCCAACAGCAACCAACCTGAAATTCGTAAAATCCAAGCTGTCACATCCAACGAGCAGAATAGCGTTAAAACCCCCGATAATCGAAAGAAGAGCCAATGCGTATCGGCTGAGCCCAAGAAGATATCGCGAGTCAAAGGTTCGGGGTGATATGCCACGTAAGCCTTGAGCAAATAGTGCGACTCATTTACAGCGGGAACTGCTTCCGCTCCGTAAACAAAAAAAACGAAAAAAGTTAGGAGACTTATCCCCAGCAGTGCCCCCAGTGCTCCGGAGGGCTGACCCGTTTTTTGAGAACTTGGCAACACTTTCAACCCAAAACCCCACTATTAAACACCCACACACCGAGCTACCACCCAAACCACTCATTCGGCGCATCCACACCAATCCGTGAACAAATTCGCTTCTTGACACGGGAGTTTTCTTGACTTGGGGGGGATTGCACGTACAGTAAATCTGAGGGTTGCTTTCCGGGAAAGTTGGACTCACTGAAATCATCTTCGCATATTTTGCGAAATCGGGCTCATCGCTCGGCAAATTTAGTGAGCACCATCGGTAAATTCGCATCCCTCTCTAGCACGGGTGTCCTCTGAGCCTGGTGTTCGTGCAGATGTTTCAAAAGCCCCGAGTTGATGCGAGGGCAGCAGGAAAGGCCGCCAGCCAAAAGAGAGCCAAAGGAAGGGAATTATGTTAGTACTGTCCCGCAAAAAAAACGAAAGTATTGTGATTAACAACGACATCACCATCGTGGTCGTCGAAATTCGTGGCGATAAGGTTCGCCTGGGAGTGGAAGCTCCTAGGGAAGTGCCGGTGCACCGCCGCGAAGTCTACGAAGCCATCCAGCGTAATCAACGCGACGACGCGGAAGTGGAGTCTACCGAAAATGAAAGTGAAGAGGAACGCCAATAGCGTCCTGCCTCACCAATCCTGCTTCGGTTTATTTCTTTTTCCCTTCTAACGCTTCGTACGCCTTGACCAAATCGGCTCTTGGTACTACAAAGTTCTCGCAGTCGCAATTGAGGCAAACGTCGAGTACTTAAGGCTCTGTTAGAAGTATTTTTGACGCAGTGCTAATTTGGTGATTGTGCCACTTCGGTGATTATGCATATTGGTTGGCGTCAGCAATGAACGGTTTTCGGGGCACGGCTTGGTCAGTTGGCAAGTAAATAAGTTTGCCTAGATCAGATTGCCTTAGTGTAAAAAGTTTGACATTCGCTCAAAACTTTCCGATTAACTGAATGGCTCTGG
>JAUMAI010000530.1:0-9792 GCA_032116775.1 Pirellula sp.
CGAGTTTACGCCAAGCTTCGACAAATGGGCTGCAATATCGAATTCCTTGATATCGGTGGCGGCTTGGGAGTTGATTACGACGGCTCGCAAACCCGTTTTGACTCAAGCGTGAATTACACGGTTCAAGAATTTGCTAACGACGTTGTCTATGTCGTCAAGAGTGTTTGCGACGACGAACACGTTCCTCATCCTAACATCGTGACCGAAAGCGGTCGGTTCATGACCGCTTATCACACTATTTTCATCACCTCCATTCGCGATGAAATTGAAACGTTTGCGGATGATAAACCCGAAGTGACCGTTGATTCCGACGATCCACAAGTCATCATTGAGCTCAAGGATCTTGTAGACCATATCAATGGCCGCAATTACGTGGAATATTACCACGACGCCCTAGAGCACAAGGATGAACTTCATACTCAGTTTAATCTTGGCCTTATCACCCTCGAGGATCGAGCCAAAGGTGAAGTTCTCTTCTGGGAAGTTTGCGCTCGAGCACTAAACGAGTCGGTAGAAGATGACTTTTCAGATGAAGAATTTGAACAACTGAAGCGAATCTTAGCACAGAAGTATCTTTGCAATTTTTCGCTTTTCCGTTCGGCCCCCGACTCGTGGGCAATCCGACAATTATTCCCGATCGTTCCGATCCATCGCCTCAATGAGCCACCCAAGGACTTTGCAACCTTGGTGGATGTTACTTGCGATAGCGACGGCAAAATAGATCGCTTCGTCGACCTCAAAGATGTGAAACAAACCCTGGAATTACATCCTTGGGCTGACGGCGAAACCTATTACCTCGGAATTTTCTTGACCGGTGCCTACCAGGAAGTCATGGGTTCCTATCACAACCTGTTTGGCCAACCGGATGAAGCCCATATCGTGATCGATCACGACGGCAGATACCATATTACCAAGCTGATAACCGGCAGCCGGATCAGCGATATGCTCGAATTTGCTCGTTATGACAAAGGTCAACTCAGCGATTCCTACAAACGGCAAGTTTATCAGCGAGTGGAAGCAGGCCTGCTGACCCGAGAGACCGCTGATCAACTCGTACAGGAATATGAAGCAGCCGCCAATCGCACCACCTACCTCGAGTAGAAATTCCATTCTTAATCGAGTAGAGAAATGCACAACGAAAAAAGGCAAG
This sequence comes from Pirellula sp., assembly GCA_032116775.1. GTDB lineage: Bacteria > Planctomycetota > Planctomycetia > Pirellulales > Pirellulaceae > JAFLCP01. The sequence goes on from JAUMAI010000530.1 coordinate 1,151, forward strand.
CTGGAAACAGCTTGCCTTTTTTCGTTTATCTCTATTGTAGAATTTATTGATTCGAACGTTAGCTTCGGCTTGCCACGAATCTAAGTCAACAACCTCGAGTCGCTTGAAAACTAACTTTGAAACGACTTAAAACTCCGCGCTGCCTGGATATCGAGGGAACGGTATGACGTCTCGGATATTAGCCATACCCGTCACGAATTGAATGATTCGCTCCAAGCCCAAACCAAAGCCGCTATGCGGAACAGTGCCGAATCGACGCAGGTCCAGGTACCACCAGTAATCTTGTTCTGACAAGCCTAACTGCTTCATTCGCTCCAACAGAACATCAAGCCGCTCTTCGCGTTGACTTCCACCAACGATTTCACCAACTCGCGGCACCAACACATCCATTGCAGCCACCGTTTTCCCATCATCATTCATTCGCATGTAGAACGACTTAATCTTTGCCGGATAGTCGTAAAGGATAACCGGGCCTTGGACATGCTTCTCTGTTAAATATCGTTCATGCTCTGCCTGCAAGTCACTGCCCCATCCCACGGGATACTCGAACTTTTCCCCACTTGCTTCCAGAATCCTGACTGCCTCGGTGTAAGAGATTCGCTCGAATGGCTTATCGAGCACAACCTGTAAAGCTTTTAAGAGTCCAGGTTCCACTCGCTCATCGAAAAACTGCATATCTTCCGCACAGTCACGTAAAACGTCCTTCAATAAACGTTTCACGTACCGTTCCGCCAGCGACATATTATCTCGCAAGTCGTAAAACGCAGCTTCGGGCTCGATCATCCAGAACTCAGACAGATGTCGTGAGGTATTGCTGTTTTCAGCACGAAAGGTGGGACCAAAAGTATAAATCTTGCCGCAGGCAGTTGCGTAGATTTCACCTTCTAATTGACCGCTGACGGTCAGATAACTCGAACGACCAAAGAAGTCGCGGCTGTAGTCCACTTTACCATTCGCATCACGTGGCGGATTTTCGATAGGCAAGGTTGTGACACGAAACATTTGTCCGGCACCTTCACAGTCGCTCGCCGTGATGATAGGCGTATGAATGTAAAGAAAACCTTCTTCTTGAAAAAACTGGTGCGTGGAAAAACTGATGCGGTTTCTTACTCTTGCCACGGCCCCAAAGGTATTCGTGCGTGGCCTCAGATGGGCCCACTCTCGCAGCTTCTCGAAAGTATGCCGTTTCTTCTGCAGTGGATAGGTTTGCGGATCTGCATCGCCGAGCATTTGGACCGACGTCGCCGCCAACTCGGTAGCTTGACCTTGGCCTTCACTAGGCTTTATCTCACCAGCTACGATCAAGCTGCAACCAACCGACAAATTCTTGACCACTGTTTCATAATTACTTAACTCACCGGGCGCCACTACCTGCAAGTTGCCCATGCAGCTTCCATCGTTAATCTCCAGGAAACTGAACCCTCCTTTACTATCACGTCGAGTTCTGAGCCAACCACGGACTTCAACTTGCTTTCCAACCGAATCGCTCGACCGCGCTTGAGCCACCGTAATCCATGGAGCTTGACTCATTTGTTTGCAACCTGATTTCAATAGAAGCTTGAGGAGTTTAAAGACATTCCGTTAGAGCCCGGTGCTCCAAGAGCAACCGGGCTCATTGAAGGTTTCTAAATAGGACTAAATAATGCCGTGCTCAGCCAAGTAACGTTCAGCATCTAGAGCAGCCATACAGCCGGTCCCTGCGGAGGTGATCGCTTGCCGATAGTAATCATCGGAAACGTCCCCTGCTGAAAAGACCCCTTCTACGCTAGTCCAGGTTCTAAACGACTTCTGCCATTTGATGTAGCCTTTGTCAGTCAACTCCAATTGACCCTTTAAGAATGTGGTGTTCGGAGTATGGCCAATGGCCAAGAACATGCCTGAGCAATCAAAGTCCTTGTCGCTATTGGTTTGAGAATTGTGAATTCTCACAGCCGTCACGCCAACCTTATCATCCCCAAGTACTTCCTTAACCTGGCTGTGCCAAAGAATTTCAATCTTGGGATTGGAGGTGGCTCTCTCTTGCATAATCTTCGAAGCACGTAGCACATCTCGACGCACGACCATGTAAACCTTTGATGCATACTTGCTCAAGTACGTTGCCTCTTCAACAGCCGAGTCACCACCACCGACAACGACCAAAGGTTTATTGCGAAACCTTGGTAAAGCACCATCGCATACAGCGCACGCGCTAACGCCGCGATTTCGGAATGTCTCTTCGCTCGGCAAGCCTAAATAGTTGGCTCGAGCACCGGTTGCGATGATTATCGTCTCAGCTTGAAAAACGCCCGAATCGCGGCTCTTGAGAGTAAATGGCTTCTTTGAAAAATCAACTTCAACGATATCATCGGTGATAATTCGAGCGCCGAAATTGGTAGCTTGCTGACGCATCAGTTCCATCAACTCAGGTCCGGTCACGGCATGCGGATGCTCTTCAATAGGTGGCATCGCCATGACACGATCAGGATGGATCGCGGTGGTTAAAAACTCTTTCAAGTTACCCGACGGAAACCCCGCATAATTCTCAACCTCAGTCGTTAATGATAACTGGCCAAGCGGCAACGTTCCCTGAAGTCGGTTTTCTTCGGTGATCGCACCTTCGAATACCAATGGCTGCAGATTGGCGCGAGCTGCATAGATCGCAGCCGACCATCCTGCGGGGCCACTTCCGATGATTATGGTCCGTTCAACTGAACTCATTTCCGCTCTCTTCCTAAATCGGGGGCTAAACACTGATGAACGACAACGCGTGGGATTATAGACCGTCGGGAATCTGGTGACATGGGGGCCCCCGAAACAACACCCGCACAAACTTAGTCCGCCCCCCCACAATCACCGCCCCCTCAGGGCAGATTTACGCAGCCGATCCTGAAAACCGCTGATACTATGGGTTAGCCGCTTCTCTTGTCCGCTTCAGCCACGCCGTCCGCTTCAGCCACGCCGTCCGCTTCAGCCACTTCCGACCTCAGACTCCTAAAGCTCCAATCGCAGACTAAGCCAGGTTCCGTGAATAGCGTCACGACGGTTTACGCCCCCAAATATAGTGAACGGGAGTTTCGGCACTCGCTCGTCCCCTCCGCAAACTTCCCCTAACTAATGCAGCAGTATCGGTTGGCTTACCCAAATACCCGATTTTCATTAGTTGGCTCAACTCAGGGGGTACCATAACCGGGAAGAAATCGGCTACGTTACTCACCCTGCACGAGGTCAGCGCGGCAATCGTCCGCCATATGGCCACGCGCACAGACCATTCTTCATAGTATCGTCCTCACATACTTTGTTGGAACCACATGAACGCAGAAGACTCGCCATTCGAACCAAATCAAATCAGTACGGAGCTTGTTGATGAGGCTACCGGGATTGATGAAATGACCTCACTCGACGTGGTTGATCAATACCAACTCAACGATCCCGAAATTCAGCAACAAAGTGATCCCTTCATCGGGCGCTGGAACACGCTGATCAGTACCACGAACTGGGAGAAGGGAAGAATCATTCATCAATGGCGTATCACGCTGCAAGAATCAGGCGCTCGAGTAACGTCCTACAGCGATGAGGCCTGGAGTCAGCGCGTAGGTGGTGTGACGCCACAACACGTCGGACGACTGCGAAGAGTTTATGAACGCTTCCACGAAAGTTACGAGAGTTACTCGAACCTATATTGGAGCCATTTTTTAGCCGCGATCGACTGGAATGACGCAGAAATTTGGTTGCAAGGTGCTTCGTCGAGCAAATGGAGCGTTTCCCAAATGCGAAATCAGCGTTGGGAAGCTGTTAGCGGCGATCCGAAACTTAAGCCCAAAGATGCAGATGTTATCACGGGAGAGTTAGACGAAGACTTTACCCCACTTTCCCAACGCAACGAAACAACCGAGTTAGATGACGAAGATGACGGCGTTGTAGCCTCGGGTCAACGTACTGAAGGACCCGACTTTGGCGAGGAATCCCCTTGGGACGATTCGGGCGCTCCCGAAGTCGAGAACCTGGCGGATGATGATCATGACGACTTCGACATGCCAGTCAAAATCGATTATGACAATCCATTTGCCTCACTACCAATGCTTCCAGCCGACATTGGTGAGGCACTAGAACAATTCAAACTCGCGATCATTCGTCACCGAGCGATGAAATGGGGTGAAGTTCGCCAAGAAGATGTACTTCAAGCCATCGCGGCCCTACGCACTTTTTGCGAACGATAGTTAAGTGAATTCCATCCACAGCCAGCGATTCTGAGTTCAGGATCGCTGGCTGTGATCTATGCCCGGCGCCAAATATCCTCTTGCCTGGGCACATCCGCTTCCTGCTTGCTGTCCCAAATTTTACTTTCTTTGAGTTGGGCGATAAATCTCTTAGCATCCACCGGATAACCAGCAGTTGGAACTAAGCCGGGAACGTGGCGCGACCAGTACTGGTTGAATGCATCCATACACAATTCCCTCAACAGCTTCGCCAACATGGAAGCTGCTGCAGTCGCCGGTTGGCTGTCTCCTCCAACCGTAAAAGAAATTTTCAGTGGATGATTTCGATATTCAGCCCGATACGAGCTTTCACTGGGTTGTTCTCGATCAATCCAAAAGAAACAGTCGGGAAATATCTCATTCAAAACTTCCAGATACTTCTGACGCCCACCATGTCGATCGCAACAGATGACAACTCTATCGCCTTGAGATAGTGGTAAATCACTTAACACGTCCCGAACTAATTCCAGGGTTGCCAAACTAAGCAACCTGCCTTTACTTTGATGCAGGTCGAGCAATCGATTAAACTCAAGCTCATGAATGACGCGAGCAGAGAATCCTTGAAAAGTAACGTCGGCTCGCTGAAGTCCAGCATCGGCGATTCGCGGGAAACCACGATTCACCACCTCTTTTTCTAAGGCAGAGCAATCATCAAGCTCTAAATACCAAGGCAAAAGTGATGTCTTATCTTGATATAGTATTTTCTCGACGCCGATGCGTGAATAAAAAGAAGCTGCAGAGCTCGCATGACTTGAGTTTTCCATCGAAGTACTATTCAACAGACTAAAGATCCCTATCTGCAACGAATCTGTCGAAGTACCCGATTGATATAATTCCTTGGAATCACCTAGCGGCACATACAATTCCACACTGCGATGATGCCATCGCCTCGGCTGAAACTCCGGCATTAATCGCGCTGACAATTGCCCGAGTTCATAACGACTTGGGATCCTCCATACTGAAGCTCCAATCAGTAGCGGACCTAAATTAGGTCCATAACCAGCCTCATCGACACCGATCACATATACGCTACCCGCTTCCGAACAATCTGTGGAATCGAAAAGCACTAATATATTTCCTTTAAACAATCCAGCGACCATGAGAGACTCTGGGGCTGCTTTTATTCTTATAAAGCCTGACAGCGGCGATAGTCTGAACCGTTTCCTCGTAGCAGCATTTATCAATTGAAGCTTTCGCTGCAAACTCTGACTTCACTGAGAGACTAACTCATTTTTACTGGCGGTGGACTCACTTGCCGTCCTATCTCCTCTATGTTGCGAAGCAATTCGACTCTATCTCCTCCAGGAAGCACATCCAATCTACGACATTCCGAAAGAGACCTAAACCAAATCTCCTGTCGACGTGCAAACTGTCGCGTATGCGCTTTGACCTGTTCGATCGCCGTCGATAGCTCAAACTCATTGTTCATATACTGGATTACTTCGCGATATCCGACCGCCTGACGAGCTGTTCCACCGAGTGTTCCAAAACGCTCCAACAAACCCTGGACTTCCGAAACTAAGCCCTGCGAGAACATTTCATCGACACGAACATTGATTCGCTTATGTAACCACGAACGTTCTAGGCCGAGAACAAAGACTCTTAATCTTTCCGCCGTGAGCCCATTTTCAAACTGCGCCTGCAGATGGCTAAGTGGACGCCCTGTAATTTTGGCAACTTCCAAAGCTCGAGTCATTCGACGCGAATCGTTGGGGTGAAGCTTATGGGCCGTCAAAGGATCGACTTGCCACAACCTTTTGCGTAACTCGTCGATTCCGTAGTGAGCCAAATCCTCATCAACCTGTTTACGAAACTCCCAGTCTGCTGGCGGTCCCTGAAAAAGCCCCCTCAAAAGCGCCTTGAGATAGAGAGGAGTACCTCCGACAAACAAAACGTTTTTTCCGCGTTCGCGAATTTCCGCAAAGCATCGCTGAACCTCCATTACGTAGCAGGAGAGACTGAAGTCTTCGGTAGGGTCGACTTGATCAATCAAGTGATGCTTGATTCGCTGGCGTTGCTCCAAAGTTGGTTTGGCAGTACCGATGTCCATGTACCTGTACACCGCCATCGAATCCATCGAAATGATCTCGGCATCAATCCGCTCGGCCAAATCGAGAGCCAGCCCCGACTTGCCACTGGCAGTTGGGCCCGTCAGATACCACGCATCCCAAATTGGAGGATGTGACCACGCGTCCATGGAACTCATCAATATTTCGCTTCGCTCTGGAGGACCAAGGCTCAGTTTCGACGATCAATTTACCTCAAGGTGGCCCCAATTTCGGGTAATCCAGCGGCATATTCACCCTAGGCATCGCCGACATTTTAGTCGACAATACAACTCGATGAAGGCGTCCAGTTACAGCGATTGCGATTTTGGAGACATACTTTGAGCGGAGATTCGGTTTTGAACCGCTTGATGGAGCAGATCCATCAACGCGTTCGCGAGATGCCTGAAAATTCCTACACTACCAAGCTGATTAACGGTGGGCTTCCCAAAATGGGAGCCAAAATCACCGAAGAAGCGAGGGAAGTGATCGAAGCTGCCGCGGAAGAGGGTGACCCCGGCCGAAAACACCTGATCTACGAGGCAGGAGACCTGATTTATCACCTATGGGTGCTATTAGCAAGCCGTGGTATAACCTTCGCAGAAATTGAAACCGAATTAGCTCGTCGCGAAGGAACCTCGGGGCTGGTCGAAAAACAAAACCGACCACCCAAATCATCTTCGTGATCCGCGGCACAGCACATCGCTGACAATCCGCTGTAACTAGTAGCCTGCTGACCTAGAACTCACCCAACACAGATCTAACTTTTATTCACAGCCATCCCTCGATTGCTTTTAGCGTCTATGAATCATAATCTCAGGATCGGTATCCCAAGCAAAGGTCGACTTAGCGAATTGGCTTCTGAACTGCTGACTCAAGCAGGTCTGCATTTCCGCCGACAAGATCGCAGTTTATTCGCACGTGTTAGCGGCTTACCCGTCGACCTGACATTTCTTCGCACCGAAGATATCCCGGTACTCTGCGCCGAAGGTGCCATCGACCTAGGCATTACCGGAAGCGATCTTGTTGATGAGTCAAACGCTGATGTTGAAATACGCATGCGTCTTGGCGTCGGCCGATGCAAATTGGCTCTTTGCATCCCAGACAATGTTTCCTGGACTAGCTGCAAGGACTTGGATGGTAAACGCTTGGCAACCAGCTTTCCCAATGTCACCGAACGCTACCTGGCATCCCATGACACCAAGGTCCATTTAGTCAGCCTCTCTGGCTCTGTGGAAATCATGACCCAACTTGGTGTCGCTGATGCAGTAGTCGATCTGGTAGAAACGGGATCTACGTTGGCAGCCAATCGTTTGAGAATCCTCACCGATATTGGGCACTACGAAACCGTGCTTGTGCAAAACCGTGAGCGACGAGAAGCAGCCACAGTCGACAGAATCATTAGACGACTGGAAGGTGTGGTCATCGCACGAGACTATTCACTGTTGGAATACAATGTTCCTCGAGAAAAACTAATCGAGGCGGAAGCCATCACTCCTGGGTTTAAATCACCAACCATTTCGGCACTTGAAGACCCAGCTTGGTGTGCAGTTCGAGTCATGGTGCGTCGGCAGGATGTCATTACTGTGATGGAGAAACTCGAGACCCTCGGTTGCTCCGCGATCCTACAAACCGACATCACTAACTGCCGGCTCTAATAATAGTCTTTGACTGTAAAGAGCGAGTTGAGTTGACTCAGCTAATTGAATAAAGCGAACCTCAATTAGTCGTTGTATCCTTGGGATAGCTTCCCAGGACTTCGAGTCGCAGAGCTTGGCGTTGTAACTGCTTCAACGCCTGCTTGATGGCTGGCCGCTGCTGATGCCCTTCTAGCTCGATAAAGAAAAGGTATTCGTTGCGCCCACCTTCCACGGGGAACGATTCGATCCAAGTCAGGTTTAACTTGTTCTTGCGAAAGACTAGCATGGCATCTGCTAGTGCACCAGGTTTGTGCGGTACTTGAAACATTATTGCCGTCTTGTCTTTGCCTGTCGGTTCGGCAGGCGAACCTCCAAGGATCACAAAGCGCGTGACATTGTTCGGATTGTCTTCGATGTTGGCATCAATAACTTCCAGACCATGATGGACCCCAGCTTCATGGCTGGCAATCGCGGCAACCCCTGGCTTCTCAGCCGCCAGTTTTGCAGCCGCGGCTGTGCTGGCGATCTCGACTAGTCGTGCCTCGGGAACATGCTGAGATAACCAACCTCGACATTGCGAAAGCGCCTGCGGCTTACTGTATACCTCAGAAACTTCACTGCGCGTGCAACGCCCCAACAAACAGTGATGGATGGGAAGCTGTACCTCGCCACAGATATGCACCGGAAACCTCGCGAACATTCCGAGCGTATCTACCACCCGT
>JAUMAI010000530.1:9802-17694 GCA_032116775.1 Pirellula sp.
AATTTCGATTGATCTCTCAACAGTTCCTGAAACACCGCTCCAATGGTCGCTACGGGAACTAAGTTGGCGGCTTCCCCAAAATGCCGAATCGCTGCCAAGTAACTGTAGCTATACTGCGGCCCCAAATAGGCAATTCTCCCTTGGGCAGCTGGGGCGGTAAAACTAGCACTCGCAGTATGCCGCAACCACTGCGCGACCACCTCTCGTTTGAGAGTCGAGTCCATCGACAGATGAGCGACCGCCTTCTCTGCCAACTGTTGCCACTTCCACAGATGCTGGAGTTCCATGTCACTCGCAGAGTCACCACTGGTTTGCGAACACTTGCCGACCAGCCTGGCGCGACGATCGAGCAATTCCACCAGTTGTCTATCAATTTCAGCGATTCGATTTAGCTCTTCGCTTTTGTCTTGTTGACGAACCAGCTTGGCTTCGTTGGTTGATTTACCAGATTGACCGCGTCGCGTTGAAGCCATGCCCTGCATCCTTACTTGTTCGTTGTAATGTCACCACACTTGCTCGAGCGTCTAGCCAATCACCTTCGGATCTCGATAAACGGCATAGCAATTATATCTGGCTTTCCCTGAACTGCGTTTATTAAGGACGTTGTGCAGCGTTTCGTCAATCAGTCCAGTCTTCCGGATCTTCAGCCAGCGTCTATCGGCAAACTCGTGGCGATGAATCTTCGAAGGCAAACTTCTTTTATGGTAATCCGGTCGGTCAGTTCAATACGACTGCCACTATGAAACTGAGATTTGCTCAGTTTGGCAGGGCAAATCAAATTCATTTGCTCCCGCCACCTCTATGAACCCCAAACGGTCTCCATCCAACTACCATTATCGAGAATGAGCTCCATTTCCTGCTGTCATTTTGGCAAGCCGATTTGAGGGGCCCTAAAATACTCTGAAAAAGTGGCAGAAATCTGTATTCCCGACAGCTACCCAATCAATTACTCAATCCCTAAACTTAGAATCGGTAACAACTTACAACTCTTTTTTAGAAAACGCACGCTTTTGGCACAGTGGTTGCAAGTAAAGGAACCCGTACTGAGCGAGAAAGCGCCTCATTCGATTCAGTCCGATCGTCCTGTCCTTCGATCTCCTGCCTTAAAGGTTTGCCCAAACAGGGGAAGACTCGGCCAGCTACCCGATCGGTCCGCGCAAATATCCCTGCCCGTATGTTCTTGCGTCGCGTGGATGGTCCACAGCAACGCTTTGAAAAACCAACTTTCATATCACACGCCAAACCAAAGAGGATCCCAAAATGGCACAAGGCGAAAAGATCATTGGAATTGACCTAGGCACCACCAACTCGGTTGTGGCGGTGATGGAAGGTTCGGAAGTAAAAGTGATTCCGAACGCAGAAGGCAACCGTCTAACTCCGAGCGTCGTGGCTTTCACCGACAAGCAAGATACGATTGTTGGCGAACCTGCTCGCCGACAAGCGGTTACCAACCCACGCCGCACCGTTTATTCTGCCAAGCGATTTATGGGCCGCCGTCACTCCGAAGTTGAAAACGAAGAGAAGATGGTTCCTTACGAAGTCGTTGGTGGTAAGCAGGAATACGTCAAGATTCAGATTGGCGATAAACAATACACACCACAGGAAATTTCTGCCAAGGTCTTGCGCAAATTAAAAGAATCGGCAGAAGCTTATCTTGGACATCGCGTCAGCAAGGCAGTGATCACCGTTCCAGCCTACTTCAATGATGCCCAGCGCCAGGCAACCAAAGATGCTGGTCAAATCGCTGGCTTGGAAGTCGCCCGTATTATCAACGAGCCTACCGCTGCTGCTCTGGCTTATGGTTTGGACAAGAGTCGTGATCATAAGATTGTCGTTTTTGACTTGGGTGGTGGTACTTTCGACGTTTCCGTACTCGAAGTTGCTACGACCGGTGATGGAGATAGCTCGAGCAAAGTTTTTGAAGTGATCTCAACGAACGGTGACACGCACTTAGGTGGTGACGACTTCGACGAAGCTTTGGTACACCACGTCGCTGGTCAGTTCCAGAGAGACAATGGAGTCGATCTGCGCAAAGACCCGATGGCTTTACAGCGACTTCAGGAAGCATGCGAGAAGGCGAAGAAGGAACTCAGTTCTGTGCCTCAAACAGATATCAATCTGCCGTTTATCACGGCCGATGCGACTGGTCCTAAGCACTTACAGATGACAATCACTCGCTCCAAGTTCGAGGAGTTAGCGGACTCGCTGATTGAACGCTGTCGCAAACCGGTGATGCAAGCCTTGGAAGATGCCAAGCTGAAGCCAGGTCAAATCGATGAAGTCGTTTTGGTCGGTGGTTCGACACGCGTACCTAAAGTTCGACAGCTTGTTAAAGACATCTTTGGCAAAGAACCTCACCAGGGCGTAAACCCTGATGAAGTGGTTGCAATCGGGGCAGCAATTCAAGGTAGTGTTCTCAGCGGCGAACGTCGTGATGTGCTGCTGCTGGACGTAACCCCGCTGACCCTCGGTATTGAAACAGAAGGTGGCATTCTGACACCGCTAATCGAACGTAACACCACGATCCCGGTGGAGAAAAAGAATACCTTTAGCACGGCAGCAGACAGCCAAACGGCCGTCACGGTGCGAGTGTTCCAAGGCGAGCGACGCATGGCAGCCCAGAACCGGCTACTTGGCGAGTTCAACTTGGAAGGCATTCCGCCACAACCACGCGGTGTACCGCAAATCGAAGTCAAATTCGACATCGATCAAAACGGTATCTTGAACGTCTCGGCACGAGATATCAGCAGTGGAAAACAAGCATCGGTCAAAATCGAGCAATCGTCTGGCTTGTCCAAAGATGAGATCGATCGCATGAAACGCGATGCGGAAGAAAACGCTGAAGAAGATCGCCGACAACTTGAATTAGCCGAGGCTCGCAACAAGGGCGACAACTTAGTCTATCAGCTTGAAAAACTGATGAACGAACACAAAGACAAGCTCACCGATGCAGACCGCGAGCCGCTCAATAAAGCGATTGAACGAGTACGCGATGCGATTAAAGGTGGTGATGTAGCAACGATTAAATCAGCAACTGAAGAGCTCGAACAAGCTTCCCAAGCCTTTAGCAAGGCCTTGTACGAGAAAACAGCTGCTGGTGGCACGGCAGGTGCACCAGAGGCTCCCAACAAAGGCTCTGATGACGATGCCATCGACGCTGAATTTGAAGTGAAAAGCTGATCGTAGCGGCTCAAAAGGTCAGAGCCGCTAGTGGCTCTGACTTACGGAACATGTGCGGCTGTGATGCGCCCGCAGCGCAGCCGCACAGTGCCGACAGGAAAGATGCCACTGCGACGCAGTCCCAGCACATATCCTGAAGGAGATAGAACATGACGTTCCGGTTTGAAAAGTTAACTACGAAATCTCAAGAGGCAGTCGCTGGTGCCCAAAGCGCCGCCCAAGAATCGGGCCATCCTGAAATGGATAGCCTACATCTTCTCGAAGCTCTATTAGCAGACGGCGAAGGCATCGTGCCCGCTATCTTAAAGAAGCTGAATGCCAATACGGATCAAATCCGTAGCTTGGTCCAAAACGAGCTCAAGCGACTACCCAAAGTCTCTGGTGGGCGGACACCCAATGTGAACCCAGCGCTTCATCAAGCACTCGAAGCCTCTTTTAAAGTCGCTGAGTCGATGCAAGATGAATTTATTAGTACCGAACATCTCCTGCTCGGTTTACTAAAAACAGATTGCAAGGCACGCGATCTGCTAAAGATGAATGGCATCACCGAAAAAGACATTCTGACAGGTTTACAAACTGTTCGAGGAGGGGCTCGCGTGACCGACCAATCGCCAGAAGGCAAATTACAAGCGTTAGAGAAATACGGGATCGACCTGATTGAGCAGGCGCGTAAAAACAAAATCGATCCCGTGATCGGACGTGACAATGAAATACGTCGCGTTATCCAAGTACTTTCACGTCGCACGAAGAATAACCCAGTACTCATTGGTGAGCCTGGTGTTGGTAAGACGGCGATCGTAGAAGGCTTGGCCTTGCGTATCATGCAAGGAGACGTTCCGCAAAGCCTAAAGAACAAAAAAGTCATCGCGCTGGATATGGGTGCCCTAATCGCCGGCACAAAATTCCGTGGTGAGTTCGAGGAACGACTTAAAGCGGTCCTTCGTGAAGTGAAGGAAGCTGGCGGCAGTATTATCCTCTTCATCGATGAATTGCATACCGTCGTTGGCGCCGGCAAGACAGAGGGGAGCAGCGATGCCGCTAATTTGCTGAAGCCCGAATTGGCTCGAGGCCAACTGCGATGTATCGGCGCTACCACTCTGGACGAATATCGCAAATACATCGAAAAAGATGCCGCTCTGGAACGACGCTTTCAGCCGGTATTTGTGGGTGAACCAACCGTCGAAGACACCGTCACGATTCTGCGTGGACTCAAGGCTCGTTATGAAGCTCACCATGGCGTGAAGGTTCGTGACTCGGCCTTGATCGCTGCCGCCAATCTTTCTAATCGCTACATCAGCGACCGCTTCCTACCAGACAAGGCAATTGACTTGGTCGACGAAGCCGCCAGTCGCTTGGCGATGGAACGCGAAAGCGTTCCCACCGAGATCGATCAGGTGCAACGCCGCCTGCGTCAACTCGAGCTAGCCCAGCGGCAACTCAATGAAGAAGGTGACGAAGCTACCGATGATCAGTTGCATGAAATCGAAGAAGAAATGGCTCAATTGCAGCAGGAACTAGCTTCCTTACGCGAACAATGGGAAGCTGAACGTATCGGGCTCAGTGGCGTCCAGGAAGTGCGCAAGCAGTACGATCAAATCGAGTTGGAATTCAGCAAGCTGGAATCCTCGATCAAAGAAAAACAATCGAGTGGCTTGCCCGTCCCAGAATCTGACTATCAAAAGCTATATGAGCTTGAGGTTCAGCGTCGCAACTTGAGCAAACGGATGGAGCAAGAAGAACAACCAGCTCCCGTGCATGCTGAAGGACGTAAACTTCTGCGAACGGAAGTGACCGCTGAAGAAATTGCGGAAGTTGTCAGCGCTTGGACTGGCGTTCCTGTTTCGCGCATGATGGAAACCGAACGAGCCAAATTACTTGTGCTGGAAGAACGACTCCATCAACGTGTGATCGGGCAGGAGAATGCGGTCGAAGCAGTTTCAAATGCAGTTCGACGCAGCCGAAGTGGTCTGCAAGATCCGAACCGACCTATTGGTTCATTCTTGTTCCTCGGCCCCACTGGAGTTGGTAAGACTGAACTTTGCAAAGCTCTGGCAACGGTAATGTTTGACGATGAACACGCTATGGTTCGCCTCGACATGAGTGAGTTCATGGAGCGGCATACCGTCAGTCGTCTTATCGGCGCTCCTCCCGGTTACGTCGGCTATGAAGAAGGTGGCAAACTGACAGAAGCAGTTCGACGCAGACCGTACTGTGTCATCTTGCTGGATGAAATCGAAAAGGCTCATACCGATGTGTTCAATGTATTACTGCAAGTCTTGGACGATGGTCGCTTGACCGATGGCCAAGGCAAAACGGTCGACTTCACGAACACCATTATCGTGATGACCAGCAATATTGGCTCACAGGCCATCCAGCAATTGGCAGCGGAAGGGGCAAGTGAAGAGGAATTGTTCGATGCGACCAAGGAGGCTCTAAAAGAGCGTTTCTTACCTGAGTTTTTGAACCGTATCGATGAAACGATTGTCTTCCAACCGTTGAAGAAGAATGAAATTCGTAAAATCGTCAAATTGCAACTGGATCGACTGGAGAAACAGTTAGCTGAAAACCAGATTCGCTTCGAAGTCGAAGACGATGTGGTCGATGCTATTGCTGAAGAAGGCTATGATCCTGCGTTCGGAGCACGTCCACTCAAGCGAGTCATACAGCGTAAACTGCAGAATCCGCTCGCAACCGAGTTGCTGAAAGGACATTTCCCGGAAGGTTCGGGGATTCGCGTCGGGTTTGAAGATGGCGAATTTACCTTTCAGGCGATGGAAGTTGTCGAAAGTAACTCTAATTGACAAACTTCCCCTAATCGTAGTATTCTTTTGTTACCCAACCACCCCCTGCTGCGACCGCGGCAGGGGCTTTTTTGTTCACCTACGGAAAGATGACGGACGATGGTTCGACCGATCCTCATTTATGACACCACCTTGCGCGACGGTACTCAAGGGGAAGGGGTCAGTTTTTCGCTGCAAGACAAGCTGAATATTGCCCAGCGATTGGCTGAGATCGGTATTGAACTCATCGAGGGTGGATACCCACTTTCTAACGAGAAAGATGCACAGTTCTTTCAAAAAGCCAAAAGTCTTAACCTTGGCCAAAGCCGCATCTCCGCCTTTGGGATGACGCGTCGCAAGGGAATCTCGGCCGAACAAGATCCCGGTATGCAAGCGCTCGTTCGAGCAGAGACCCCCGTAACCACCGTTGTAGGAAAGTCGTGGGACTTTCACGTCACCGAGGTGCTGCGTGTAACCCTTGAAGAAAACATCGATATGATCTCCGAGAGCGTAGCTTTTCTAAAACGCTACTCCGAAGTTATCTACGATGCCGAACACTTTTTTGATGGATATCGACTCAATCCAACCTATGCACTTAAGACCATCCGAGCAGCGGCCGATGCGGGTGCAAGCTGGGTTGTCTTGTGCGATACCAACGGTGGATCGCTCCCAGAGCAAATTGCCGCAGTCGTGCAAAAGGCCAAAGAGGCCTTGGCCGGCACCAAAGTTCGCCTTGGCATTCACTGCCACAACGATGGAGATTTGGCGATTGCGAACTCGCTCGCTGCGGTAGATGCGGGTTGCGATCAAGTTCAAGGAACCATCAACGGCATCGGCGAAAGATGTGGTAATGCCGACCTTGTATCCGTCATGGCTAATCTTGGGCTCAAGAAACAAGGTTACCAAGTACTTGGAGGCCGGGGTTTGGCTCATTTGACGAAGCTATCTCGCTACGTTTATGAAACGGCAAATCTGCAGCTTCGCAGTAACCAACCATTTGTGGGCCAAAGCGCTTTTGCGCACAAAGGTGGCATGCATGTGCACGCCATTGCTCGCGCAACCGAAACCTACGAACACCTGAATCCTGAGCTGGTAGGTAATGAACGACGAATCTTAGTCAGTGAGCTCTCTGGGCGATCGAACATCATTGCCTTAACTCACAAACATAATCTCGATTCCAATCGCGAATTGATGGATCGAATTTTGGCTGAGGTAGTCCGTCAAGAAAACCAAGGCTACCAGTATGAGGCTGCTGAGGCCTCGTTCGATTTGCTCGTGCATCGCATCGCGGGCTCCTTCAAACCACACTTTGAGACAATCAAGTATCGAATCGTAGCGGGTGACCGTGATGCAGTTCGCAACTTCGCTTTTGCCGAAGCCATTTTAAAGATTCGCGTTGGAGCCGAAATGCGTTTCGAGGCTGCGGAAGGGCATGGCCCGGTCAATGCTTTAGATGCTGCTCTGCGTAAATGCTTGAACTCTTTCTATCCTCAACTCGATGAAATGCATCTAGTGGACTACAAGGTGCGAGTCGTGAATTGCGAAGCTGGTACCGCCGCGCGTATTCGCGTGAATATCGAATCCGCTGACCAGCATGGCAATTGGGGAACGATAGGAGTCAGCGAAAATATTATCGAGGCTAGCTGGCTCGCACTGGTTGATGCCGTGGAATACAAACTGCATCGACAGGAAGCCTTATCCAAGAAGCTTGTCCAAGAAGAATGAGAACTAACACAATCACATCATCTCTAATCAAGAGATAACAAAATGTGATGATAATTGGTCATGATGTCCTAGTAGATGTTCCTTCTGAAGAGTACTGATGTGGCTATAGAGATACCTAATCGTTTTGACTTTCAGCAGGCTGCCGAAGAAATCTATCGCAATTGGGAACAAGCAGGATGCTTTGATGCTAATCCCAATCCACAGAAG
>JAUMAI010000531.1:0-6320 GCA_032116775.1 Pirellula sp.
TAACGAGGAAGGCATGCCTCACACCAAAGGAGACGTGATTTATGTTAGCGATAGTGTCGTATCGGATGACGAGCTTGAATTAACTGCTATTCTGATTCACGAAAAGGTTCACGTCTACGAACGAAACGACAAGGTTGTTAATCGGTATGACTTGCCACCCGAAATGCAAGGTGTAGGAATTTTTCAGAGTCCCCTCCCCTTCCTCTTTGGAGTGAAAGGCAAGGATGTTAAAGAGCGTTATTGGATTCGTCCCATTCCACCAGAAAACGGCTCGCAAACGGAAGTTTGGTTAGAAGCTTATCCGAAAACGGCTGCTGACGCAGCAAACTACCAGAAGGTTCTGGTGGTGCTCGATGTGAATGAGAAGTTACCCACTGCATTGGTCGTTTTCTTGCCAAATTACACTCCGCAAAATCCACAGCGAACTGTTTTTCAGTTCACCGAGCGTGAAAAGAATTGGAGTTTTGCGGATCGCATAAATGAATTGAACCTTTTTAAAGAAGAATTCATTCCAGCAAGGCCACCTAAGGATTGGAAAATCATCGTAAATCCAGTGGAGTCAACCGAAGGCCCAACTCCTCGAGTGGCAAATCCAGCGACTCCCGGTAATGGCGATACACGCTTGAAGTAAATGGCGGTTTACGGTCGGAGCATAAAAGAACCCCGGGTCTGTGGAAGGCTCGGGGTTTTTTCGTACAGTGACTAGTTCTGCTCAATCGCTGCGGTCGCCGCAGAGGCAAAGCTGTGAATCTGTTATTGCCGGTAGCGATAAATAACAGCGTTATGAGTAGCTCGGCCTACGGCGATGATCTCTTGTTTTCCATCTCCATCGAGATCTTCGACAACAAGATCTTCGACCGCGACTTCACCAGGATTTACTACTTCTCGCTTCCATTCACCATTGGCCATGTAATGATAGACCCGGACACCACAACGCCACTGTGCGTTCTGGTCGTCCCGTACTCCTGCGACAATCTCAGGATTTGAGTCGTTATTAAAGTCGCCCCAAGCGACAGCATGTCCCCATTTCAGGTCCTGATCGATGACCTTGCGGTTCCAGAGCTTTGGCTTACCCGTTTCATCTTTTTTCGAAGTCTCTGTGTACAGGACTACTTTATCGCCATGCCATGGTTCGATGGTAACCGCCAACCGAGATCTTGCATTGCGATCCGAGAAAAGCTTGACTTCACTGCTGCCGATAGCGGGTGCTGCCCCTTCCTGTCCAGATCCAATACGCAGAGCATCGTAAGCCCCATTTGAATTGTGGCTCAATCGGGTGAGCCCTTCGAGGCTCGCAATTACCAACTCTGTTTTACCATCGCGAGTGAAATCGAGTGTGTCGAGATTGTGTGCAACGTGCAGTTGCTCCGTAATCGGCTTGGCTGTCCAGGTGGCGCTGCGTGGATCAGCGGGGATTTCATATTTCAAGACGCGCACACCTGATTGCATGAAGTCTGGAGCACGAGTGCCTCGTCCTTTTAGTGGTAATACCAATAGCTCTGACTTAGCATCGCCATTGGTATCAGCCCAGGTCATTCGATGAGTGGTTGGTTCGGAATCGATCTGCCGATAAGCCCAAGGTTGCCGCGGATCTTTTGGAGAAAATAGGAGGCCTATTTTCCCACCGCTATCGCTATTGGTGAACTGCCAGTCGGTCCCAATTGCTGCATCGAGCTGACCATCTTGGTCGATGTCATGGAGGGCGATGCACACGTTATCGAATGCAGCGTCGGGCGTCGCATAGATTTCGTGCGTTTCCCAAGTCGGATTCTGCAGCCAAACAATACGCTTGGAATCAACGATGACAATGTCTTTCTTGCCATCGTTATTAATGTCTGCGCAGCGAACTGCATAACCGACTTGGAGCGTGATCGGAAGCTTTTCAGAGTCCCATTCACCCCGAATCGATCCGACGTTAAAGGAAAATAGGCACGATAACGCCAGTAGCCGATAAACGTAGAGCTTCATGGAACCGATCTTTTTCAAAAAGAGAAACTATTCCTCTTCACCGCGCAATCGCGCTAACACGGTATAGTCTTCTAGTGTGCTTGTATCGCCAGCATGTTCTTTACCTGCAGCGATATCGCGAAGTAGACGACGCATGATCTTACCGCTGCGAGTTTTCGGCAACGCGTTTGCGAAATGAATGTCGTCGGGTTGGGCTAACGCGCCAATTTCATGACGGACATGCTTTTTCAATTGATCTCGAAGTTCGTCCGTTGGCTCGACATTTTTCAATGTCACGAAAGCCGCTATGCCTTGTCCCTTGATTTCGTCCGGTTTTCCAACAACGGCTGCTTCTGCAACGGATGGATGGCTTACCAACGCACTTTCGACTTCAATCGTACTCAATCGATGTCCGGCGACGTTGATCACATCATCGATACGTCCCATGATCCAGTAATAGCCATCGTCATCTTTACGGGCATTATCACCAGTCAAATACATACCTTTGATGCGAGACCAGTATTGATCTTTATAGCGTTCATCATCTCCCCAAATACCACGTAACATACCGGGCCAAGGCTGCGCAATGCAAAGCATTCCACCTTTCCCTTGAGGTACTTCTACGCCGTTACCATCGACGATCTTTGGTAGAACGCCAGGGAGAGGTCGTGTACAACTTCCAGGCTTTAGAGAGACAACGCCTGGGAGAGGTGACATCATGATTCCGCCAGTCTCGGTTTGCCACCAAGTATCGACGATGGGGCAGCGACCAGCGCCGATTTTTCGGTAATACCACATCCAAGCTTCTGGATTGATACCTTCGCCCACGGAACCGAGGAGTCTTAAGCTGGTTAGATCGTGCTTATCCACATGATGATCACCCCACTTGATGAAAGCACGAATCGCTGTCGGAGCGGTATACAAAATCGTTACGCGATACTTTTCAATGATTTCCCAGAAGCGATCTTCGGCCGGATGATTAGGGGCTCCTTCATAGATCACTTGCGTGGCCCCAGCCGACAGCGGACCGTACACGATATAGCTGTGACCAGTGATCCAACCGCAATCTGCAGTGCACCAGTAAACGTCCCCCTGTCGATGATCAAAGACCCATTGAAACGTTTTTTTGGCGTAGAGATTATAGCCTGCAGTCGTATGGCGAATACCCTTCGGTTTACCGGTGGAACCGCTGGTGTACAGAATAAACAGCGGGGTTTCGCTATCTAGTTGTGCAGCCGGGCAATCATCGCTCACGTCGGATACTAATGCTTCCCAGGTGATATCGCGACCTTGGGTCATTGGCACGTCGTTTCCGACACGGCGATAAACAACGCAATGTTCTACCGTCGGACTCTTGCTCAACGCTTCATCGACATTTTTCTTGAGAGCTAGCACTTTACCGCGGCGATAGCCTCCGTCGGCAGTGACGATGACTTTCGCTTTCGCATCATTATTTCGGTCCGCGATTGCTTCACCGGAAAAGCCACCAAAAATGACCGAATGCACCGCTCCAATTCGGGCGCAAGCCAACATCGCTATGACGAGTTCTGGCGTCATCGGCATGTAGATGCTAACCACATCGCCTTGCTTGACACCGAGTTTCTTCAAACCATTGGCAAAGCGACAAGTTTCACGCAACAATTCCGCATAAGTAACTTCGCGGCTGTCACCAGGTTCTCCTTCCCAAAGCAAGGCAATCCGCGAGCCATTGCCGGCAGCGACATGGGCATCCAGGCAGTTATAACTGGCATTGGTTTTGCCGCCGACAAACCATTCTGCGAAAGGTTCTTCCCATTTCAGTGTCGTGTGGAAGGGCTGGAACCAATGTAATTCGCTCTTCGCCTGTTCAGCCCAAAAACCTTCTGGATCGCGGATCGAGTGCTCGTAAAGTGCGTTGTATTGAGCTTCGCTGTTGATGATCGCATTCTGTACGAATTCCTCGGTGGGTGGGAATAAACGAGTTTCGTTCATCACGGTGTGAACATCACCGGCAGGATGATCCGACATGGCAAGCAAACTTTCGTTTCGAGAATCGTGAAAGAGGAACAAACCGAAAATGAACCGGCGGCTCGCAGCAAATTAGGCATCAGGAGCCAGGCGGGTGAATCGAGAATTCTAGTTCTACAGCATTCGGGCTGTCAATTTATCCCGCCAGGTTCGTCTTTGGAAAAGAATCCACCCTTAAGTGACTTTATAGCCGAGTTCGGTTAACTTTTCGGTTAAGGCGAACTTTGCCGGGGGATCACCATGAACCAACCGGATTTCCCTCGGTTTTTCGGGAATTCCGCTGACAAAGCGAATTAAATCAGCTTGGTCGGCATGCGCGGAGTAGCCCGAAAGCGTGTGAACCTTGGCGTGGATCATGTACGATCGGCCATCTAATTTGACCCAGGCTGAGCCTTCCTGAATGTAGGATCCAGGGGTTCCTCTGGCTTGGTAGCCAACAAAAACGACATCAGTCGTTTCCTTCCCCAGGAATTCCTTAAGGTAGTTCACGACCCTACCCCCACTACACATACCGCTACCCGCGATCACTACCGCGGGCCGCCTGGTCTCTTTGAGCTGTTCCACGACATCGCGGTGCTCTCGATGCGAATCCACTTCCACAAGGCTGTGAAACATGAGCGGTTGGCGATCAAGCTCCAAAATGTTCAGGGCTTCTTCGCTCCAGAATGGCTTCATCGAGTCGTAAATTTCGGTCAGACGGTTTCCAAGCGGAGAGTCGACAATGATGTCGACATCATTAAGAGTTTTGCATTGTCCTACCTCGACGAAACCTTCGAGTATGAGATTCAATTCATAAAGCAGTTCTTGAGTGCGTCCAAGACTAAAGGCTGGAATGATCGTGATCCCAGAATTCTCGAGAGTATGGCATAAGATCTTCGATAATTGTGCGATTCTTTGTTCTCGCCCAACGTGACAGCGATCCCCATATGTACTTTCCAGCACTAAAACATCTGCCCGTTCTGGACTCACGGGTTGACGTAACAGCGGTTGATGAGATGCTCCTAGGTCGCCGCTAAAGACGTAACGCTCATTTTGGTATTCAAACTCTACATATGCGGAGCCTAGAACATGGCCCGCCGGCTGCAATCGCACCTTGAGTCCTTTACCTTGATCTGTCCATTGATGATAAGGTAGGGGGCGGAGTAAGCGACGTATCTCTCGCAAGACATGATCGATAACCTTCTGTTTCCGTGTGATGCCCAAGCGAATCGCATCTTCAAGCATGAGCGGCAATAAAGCAGCAGTCGGTTTCGAGCAGTAAATCGGACCGCGAAATCCCGCATCGAGCAAATAGGGAATACGCCCCACATGGTCGATATGCACATGCGTCAAATAGAGTGCTTCGATAGAGTCAAGCGAAAAGTCTATAACTGAGTTTTTACGCCCCTGGTTATCTTCTCCTTGAAACAGTCCGCAATCGATCAGTACTGAGCGATCCCGTTCCAGCAATAGTTGATGACAGGAGCCTGTAACACCGTCGTATGCACCATGATGGATAATGTCCATCAGCCACCTAACCTTTCGACTCTCAATTCAGTAACCAGTGTAACAACTTATGGTTGCGGTAATGAGCTAATCCATTGCCGAATCAAAGCGACTGCTTCTTGATCGATAACTTCGGTCGCCAACTGCGGCATCTGGCCATTACCTCGAATGCTCATTCTTTTCAGCAAAACGCTCCGATCCGGCTGACCAGATGCAACCAGCTTGGCAGCATCTATGTCAAAGCGCTGGTGCTTGGGTAGCTCCTCTAGCACTCCTGTTTGAGCCAAGGGAATGTTATACCGTAAATCCATGGTTGCGTTTCCACCACCCGCAGGCGCGTGACACGAAGAGCAATTGGAATGTAGATAAGCTCTTGCGCGCTCCGCCAAGTCTTCAGTGTGATCGTATGGATTTGCCAATCGCGGGAGCTTGTCAGGTGAGGTTGGTAGCAATGCGGAGTCCCGTGGTGCCTGGCGTTGCGGCAACGACCGAATATCGTTGGGCAGATTTTGAGGTGCTTGCGCGACCAATGCTGAATTCACTTTGAAGAGCCCTAATTGCTCCAGCACCTCCAGTTGGTTTTTTGTCGTTCCATCATAGTCATGCAGTTTATTGATTTGCGCCGTCTGAAGGCCCAAGGTGAAATTCGCTGCACGGCTATGGCAAACCATGCATTCCGCTCGGCTGGGATAATGCCATTTCAGTGTCCTTTTCTGGCCCGGTGTCGATACATCGACGATCGTGTATTCTGCATCCTCACCAGTACTGGAGACCAGAGTTGCGTCTGTTCCCATCTCATTCCAGCGATAAGAATAGCCAACCCATTCATTTTGCTGACGCACCATAAATCGGGTTTCAATCCAGCGTCTACTTTTCGGATC
>JAUMAI010000531.1:6330-6857 GCA_032116775.1 Pirellula sp.
TGGGAAATGTCCAGCCGTTCTCATTTTGAAATTCAATGCGTTGATCCGTACCTTCTTTCTCCGGAATTGCAAACCAGCGCGCTTTGTGAGCACCATCGCTCCATAGAGGTGAGTTGACGGAGTACGGTATGACACCAGGCGCCATGGTGTGCGCAGCAACATCTGTGAATAGGCCTGAGTCGCTCAGTCGAAGAGGGAATTTCGTAGCTTGTTCCGTAGCCTGTTGTGGTACCAATCTAGAGATGGATTGTCCCAGGTGATCCAATATCCAGATTTCACCAGAGTCCGTTTGCTCGAAAGCTGTAATTGCGAGAGATGTATCCGCGATTTCCTGATGCTTAAGTAATTGTTTTCCGTCGTGCCACAGTGCCCAAATCTTACCGGTTGAATAGTCACCGTAGATATACGCTCCGACTAGATCCGCCAAGTTTGCTTGCTTGCCGCGATATACGATGCCTCCAGTGAGAGACCGTGCTTCGCTGTGATGATGGTCTTTGACAGGGGGGCTAATGGGATCAGGTCCACGC
>JAUMAI010000532.1:0-6463 GCA_032116775.1 Pirellula sp.
GCCTCTGGGACACATGAGCTACTCGTTTATCGCTTACAAGACCTGCCGTTCGTGGGTACAGGTGGTCCGGGAGACTTAATCGATCGCAAGTTGCTCGAAGATGACGATTTGTTCTATCGCATCGAACTAGGTGGCCGCCCCATGGGCGTGGAAATCGCTGACGATAATCGGACTGCCTATGTCGCGAATTATCTTAACGACTCTATTCAAATCGTCGATATCGAAGCTAAGCAGGTGGTTGACGAAATTATTCTGGGGCAGCCTGATCTGCAGAATCCTGCATATCGAGGTATGGCGATCTTTTACGATGGTCGCCGGAGCCTAGATCAATGGTACAGTTGCCACACCTGTCACTATAACGGTGGAACCAATTCGAAAGCGATGGATACCAAGAATGATGGAAGTGATATGACTTACAAAACAGTCATTCCGCTGTACGATGTCCATCAGACAGCTCCCTGGACGTGGCATGGATGGCAAAAGGATTTAAATGCATCGATTGCTAAATCCTTCACCGAGTCAATGCAAGGTCCACCGATTTCTGAAGAAGAGACCGAAGCCGTACTCGCGTTTCTTAAAACGCTCAAGCCGGTTCCTAATCCCAATCGTCAGCGTGATCGCGGAATCTCGCTGGCAGCCGAACGAGGGCAAGCCGTATTCAATAGTCAGGTTGCAGGTTGCTCTAAATGCCACTCAGGGCCTAGGTTTACCGATGGGCTGGTGCATGATGTTGGCCTTGCCAGTGAAGACGATCGTTACGAGGGGTACAACACTCCATCATTAATTGGCTTAGCCACTCGAGTTCGTTATATGCATGATGGCAGAGCGAAGAATTTAGAATCGGTACTGACGGAGTGGCATGCCCCGGAAAATGTTACCGGCGAAGGTTCTTTGACTCAGGAGCAGCTTGCAGATCTGATTGAGTACCTGAAAACGCTATAAGCCTGGAACGATTGAGTTCCCATAATCCCAGTCCAGAGCGTCTGGGAAGATCGCCTTGGTTTCAGAAAGCTCATTACAGGCTAATAGCGTTAGTTACTGCCTCATCTCACAGAACATATCATTAGTATCAAGGCTGTATCACTTGGCGAGTAGCCCTACCATCGCTCGCCCGAGAGCATCACCAACCCCATAATAGGTTTCTGCATTATGGTTGTAGTGATACCCTTGATTCACCGGCGATACGTCAGCTTCACGCCACAAAGGACGCACATCAACGGCCCGGACATTTCCCTTGAACTCCGGATATTTTGGATTGTCTCCATCTACTGCTAATTGAGCATTCGCAATTTGAAGACCGAAGCCATCGCGCCCAGGGTTACCACAGCCGGTTGCAACCACAAACTTCGCGTTAGGAGAGTCAAAGTCCTGTCGTAATATGTTTATCAGGTGTACCAGATTTTGCTCGTAACGACTGGCCAGTGCAGCACTCTGATCTTTATGGCCCTGCCACCAGACAAAACCAACAATCTCGTAACCTTGTCCTTGATAGCCGGGATAATATTTTTCAAGATTCTTCAAGACGGCCTTAGCATGTGCCACATCAGCATCATACTGACGTCCGGCATACCATGGGACAGGCTTCGGTTCAGTCCCTTTTTCCCAGAAGTTGGCGACATCTTTATAACCGGCATAAACTTTCCCCTCATACTCGAACCTTTCGCTGCCAGGAGGTAGCAAGTCCCACCCCAAGCTTCGATTCCCGATACAAGCTTTCAGCAGCAAGACCGGTTCGTCATGGAAATATCCCATAACCTGTCCAAAACCTAATTCTGGGCCGAAGTTACCGGTTGGCGCAAGCCATTCATTTCGCATGTCCGCAAATATTTCGAGGTTCTTGAAGTCGACGCCTCGCTTATCCATTACATGGACGTAACGAACATCTTGTCTTGTATTCCATTTCCCCGCATCATCAACAAGATGAGGAAACATTTGCTTTTCTTTTACAAGGTATTCGAGAGAACCCTTGGTCTCCTTAGGCCCAACACGTCCAAACCCAAGCATATTGGACTGGCCCATCATAATGTAAACCTTCACGGGCTTCGATTGATCGCCGCTCTTACCATCAGGATCAGGTAGTTGAGAAGGGAGTTCTTCAGCTTTGAGTGAAGCAGTTGCCAGTAGCGCAATCATCAAAAGCCAATGCAGCAACACACGAAAAGAAGCGATCATCTGACGTCTCACATATAGGTGACAATCATAGTACGTAGTATTTTTCCGCCGGATCCCAAGCGCAGGCGATAGTAAACGATAACAGGCTTGTGTTTGAAATAATACTCGTCGAATACAGAAAATGTCATAGGCGAAATATTGGCCCAAACCATCGAAGCCCATCAGCACTCTCGTTTGACCCGTAACTGCTACGCTAAGCCTGATACTATTTGGGTACTGATTCGGCTTGGTTACCAATTATTGTTGTCTGGGCGTTGGGAAGTTGATTGGAAGGGTTGACTCCGGTTACTCCAAACCTAGCCTTCGGCAACGGATTAAACGAGTGACCAGAATAGGTTTGCTACTGTTTGGGACTTTGGTCGATTTGGGGACCTATCTATTTTAGTTGGGGCTTATTTCTGTGTAAAAGGTCAGGTGCAGATTCTATTCGCAAGTAAGTTCGAAATTCAGCCTAGACTTGTTGATTAAAGTTAGTGACGTTCAATCAGCAGTGCTACGGCTTCACCACCACCAATACAGAGTGCGGCGATACCGAGTTGTTGTTCTCTTATGGCGAGAGCGTTCATCAGCGTCACCAAAATGCGTGCGCCGCTGCATCCAATCGGATGTCCCAAAGCTATAGCACCACCGTGTACATTTACTTTGGAATGATCTAATCGTAATCCATTTACACAAGCTAGAGTTTGCGAGGCAAATGCCTCATTGATTTCAAAAAGATCAATATCGCTTATGGATAACTGGGTTGTCGAAAGTAGTTTCTCGATGGCGTTGATAGGTGCTATGAAGAGATCTTCAGGGCTACGGCTTACGCTTGACATTCCAACAACCCTAAAAGAGGGCTGTGCGGAAAGTGACTTCTTGACAACGTCATCGATGACCAGCAGGGTTGCAGCACCATCGCTAAGAGTTGAGGAATTGCCAGCGGTCACGACACCCGCCGGGTCGAAGGCTGTTTTCAAGCGAGCGAGTTTTTCTATCGTACTGTCGCTACGTGGACCGCTGTCAGAACTGATAAAAGTTTTGTCGCTCTTCGGAACAGAAACAATTTCTGCGGCGAACAATTGCTGTTGCTGAGCAAGAGTTGCACGCTGATGGCTCAGTAATGCCCAGGAGTCTAGTTCAATACGGTTCAGCGAGAAATCTCGGGCAACTTTTTCCGCATACAGGCCCATTAGATTATGGTTTCTGGCGCATTTTAAACCATCGTTTTCAATTGTATCTAGTAATGGTTCGTTACCATATTTCCAGCCCGAGCGTCCACCTCGCAGTAGATGTGGAGCTTGGCTCATGCTTTCCATACCACCTGCCACCGCAGCGCGATAGGCTCCAGCTTGAATAGAGCGAACGGCCAGCATGACTGAGAACATGCCAGAGCCGCAAACCTTATTGACGGTCACGGCTCCGATATCGTCTGGCAGTCCGGCAGCATGTAAGGCTTGCCGAGTTGGGGCTTGACCAGCACCTGCAGTGAGTACTTGACCCAGGATAATTTCACTGATGTAGCTAATGTCGATGTCGCTGCAGCGTATTGTCTCTTTTATCGCATGACCAGCTAAACATGGAGCGGAAAGAGGGGCTAAGTCACCGAGGAATCGCCCGATCGGAGTCCTTTTGCCACTAACAAGCCAAGCTGAGCTCATGAAAAATGTCCTTTGGGTTAGTTTGCGATAATGTAGTTATTCGGGCGTCCTTGCATAACGTGATTTCCACGTGCCAGCGGTATGTCAGGGAAAGAGAGCCAAAAGTGTTTAGGAATAACAGTCCAAATGTAAAGTGTGCTGTTAGTGGGGCTCGAATGATTCTAGGATATCCGGATCGTCCCGAACAAGCCGTTGCACCTTGGCTCAGCAACACGGTTTTCGCGATGCCGTGTTTGTCGATAAAATACGAAGCGGTGGGGCCCTGATTTTGTATCCAGCGTGATAGTGCGATGGAAGGATTAGTGCCGCAGTTGGAGGCGGAACTAGCCTTGATCATTGAGTTGGAGGTTGCAGCGGTTCGCTTGGATAACAGTGTGAAAGTGTGCATGGATGCCTAGCGTATTATGATTACCAGCCATACGGAACACTTCGTGGGCTGAAATGGTGGCATTCCAGGTCTAACTAGCGTTTTTAAAAATGTTGCCAGATAGTTCACTCTTCCCTATTTTCCGGAATCCAGTCGGTCATGGAAACCCTATATGGCAGTCGGCGCGCCGAAACATCTCTATCTTTTAGAAAATTGTTTCTTGGGGTGCCAGTAGAGCAGGCAAGATGTTATTTCTTCGCTACCATTTTCAGGGTATTTAAGGAAGTAAGAAGTTGCCGATGCAGTTCTACCGCAGGCTCAATAAAGTTGGCTCAAGATGACTTCGCAAGTTGGGCGTCGAGTGTTTTTCGAATGTGTGTTAGGTTAGCGGCAAGGGTTGCCCTGGGCCCTGGGAGCTCAGAAGGGACTGGGTATGCTCTTAAAGGCTATCAATGGTTGGGTTTCGGGAGTTCGAATTTAAGGACTCTGAATTCAATTGCTGTTACTGATTTGACTTGCTTTTGTTTTTCGCCGGTGAGCTAGCACTGAGTTAGTGTATAAGGCAGCCACGTGAGGAATGGATTGGGCTCTGACTACAAAGTTTTAGTTTGTTGGCTTATCGAAGAGGGGTAGCTTGTTGGAGTGGCGTTTTTTTTATCGTTAGGTAAGGGATACTTTGGGAAATAGCGTCACTTCAGTGGTTTTTTTAGAAAGCGTCCAACGGACGAAGTTTATGCGATTTATTATTGCCAGCAGTTTTGTTCCGTTCATCAAGGGTGGTGCCACCCTAATACTCGACTGGCTAGAGGAAAAGTTGTTAGAGGCTGGGCATGAGGTGGAGACGATCAAGCTTCCCTTTGTCGATGACAAGAGCACAATGGTTGATCAGATTCTTAGTTATCGATTACTCGACCTGACCGAAAGTGCTGATTGTCTCATTGGCATCCGTCCTCCTGCGTACATGCTTAGGCATCCCAACAAGAAACTGTGGTTCATTCATCATTTTCGCGTGTTCTACGATCTTTGGGATAGCGAGTATTGCCCCTATGAGCACAACACTCGAAATCGAGCTTTTCGCCAAAAGCTTATGGATATAGACGCAGTGGGGCTTGGTGAAGCGAGAAGAGTTTTCACAAACTCTAAAATTGTCAGTGAGCGACTCGCGAAATTTAACAGCATCGACAGTGAAGTGCTTTATCCGCCGGTGATAAAGCCGGAGATCTTCCAATGCCTCGATTACAAGCCATATATAGCTTGCGTATGCCGACTCGAAGCACATAAGCGACAAGAGTTATTGGTTGAGGCAATGAAGTATACCCGCTCAAGCGCCAGGCTGATCCTGGCAGGAAAATCGAGTGGCGAGTCCTATCCGAAGAGACTGCAGGCCCTGGTTACTGAACATGGGCTAGAACAAAAAGTCGAGATAAGGAATCGTTGGATATCTGAGGAGGAAAAAGCAGAGTTGTTTAATCACGCTGCCGGAGTGGCATACATTCCTTATGATGAGGATTCGTATGGTTATCCGTCACTAGAGGCACAGCATGCTTCGAAGGCTGTTATTTCAACTTGGGATAGTGGCGGTGTTCCCGAGTTAATTCAGGATCGACGCAATGGTTTGTTGGTTCAGCCGAAGCCGGAAGATCTTGCGAAGGCTATTGATGAGTTAGTCGAAGACCGAGCCTATGCTGAAAAGCTGGGAAAAATTGGCCCGGTTCGAATCGCAGAGCTTGATATAACCTGGGAGCGAGTTATCAGCAGGTTTGCATCATGAAGGTGATTGTTTTGGATAGTATTAGGCCATTTGAGTATGGATTGGCCACGCGATTTGCGAAGAATTTGGTAGCTGCGCTGATCGACTGCGGTCATGATGCTGAGTTGATTAAGATTCCATTTAGAAGGGACATTAAAGAGCGTTTTTGTGAAGAAATGATCGCCTGTAAATTGATGACTTTGTACGGTGCAGAGCGAGTCATTGGGCTTCGTTTTCCATCAGCCTTAATTCCTCATGAAAGTAAAGTGCTGTGGTGGGATCATTTACCCAGCGGCGAATTATTTGGGCAAAGTGTTAGCTCTTCGGGCGATGGCATCCAATCGCTGCATTCTCGGGTGATGGTGGAGGAAGCCGAACGCGAAATAGTGAAACAATCTCGTTCCGTATTTACGACAAGCGAGCATCTGACATCTGAAATCGCCGACCGTTACAAGATCCATTGTCAGACGCTGCTCCCACCCTGGGAGGTGTCTGGTAGTCAGGGCCAAGGAATTTATGAAGATTACCTTGTGT
>JAUMAI010000533.1:0-3978 GCA_032116775.1 Pirellula sp.
AGCAATCACAGACAATCTTGAAAAAATGCCTGAAGGAAAAAACCACCAAGAAAATCAAGAAGCAGTTGCGAGACCAATTGTTGAGAGTCGCTCCCCAGCTCGAGCCGTTGCTTACGGATCAATAAAGCTTTTGGTGATCGAAAGTTTAGGTGTTTTTGGGGAGTTCGGTGATCCGATTCTCCCGATCTATCCGGAATCCGGCCCTGAAAATCGAATGGATCTGTTGCTCCCCCTATAGTTGTCATGGGAGCTGCGGTTACGATGTTGAAATATTGATCGCGTCGCTCAATCTGGGCCCAGCTATGCAGACCAGCGGGCCACGGTAGGGCCGGTGTAAGTTTTGGCTGCAGGATTTATTTACAGACGTTTAGATAAGTTGCAGGTCAACGAAAGCATGAAAACATCTGAATTTGACGTAGTTGTGGTCGGTGGTGGGCCAGCGGGATACGTAGCAGCGATTCGAGCCGCACAGCTCGGAATGAAAACTGCTTGCATCGATGAAAACTTGCAGTTTGGTGGTACCTGCTTACGGGTTGGCTGTATTCCAAGTAAAGCTCTCTTGGAATCGAGTCATATGTATGTCGAAGCCCAGAAAGGGATGGCATCTCATGGGATTCAAGTTTCGGGCGTACAACTCGATTTAGCAGCCATGATGAAACGCAAAGAGCAGATCGTACAAACGCTAACCGGCGGTATCGATCTGCTGTTCAAGAAAAATCAGGTAGTCCCTTTCCGTGGTCGTGGAGCGATTGAGTCCGTCGGAAGTGTCAAGGTCACGCTCACAACCGGTGAAGTCGAGCTGATCAAAGCCAAGCATATCGTGTTGGCTACAGGTTCGCGTCCAGCTCCCATGCGTGGAGTCGAAGAGGATGGTGTGCGAATCGGCAACAGCACCATGGCCTTGAGTTTCAAAGAAGTACCCAAGCGATTGGTTGTGATTGGTGGTGGCTATATCGGTCTCGAGTTAGGTAGCGTATGGAGCCGACTGGGAAGCGAAGTCGTTGTGCTTGAGGCAATGGAGAGAATCCTGCCAGGGATGGATAGTGAAATCGCTCTAATGGCCCATCGCGCTTTCCAAAAGCAAGGACTGCAATTCAGACTTAACAGCTGGGTTGAAAGCGCAAAGGTTGTTGGCGAACGTTGTGTCGTCAGCTGTAAGAACGCTGAACCGATCGAGTGTGATCGCGTCTTGCTATCGGCAGGCAGAGTGCCAAACTCACGCGATATTGGTCTCGAAAGAGTTGGCTTGGAAACCGACAAGCGCGGCTTCATTCCAGTCAATGGAGATTTTCTAACCGCGGCGACCGGGATATACGCAATCGGTGATTTGATAGGTGGTGCAATGCTGGCTCATAAGGCAATGGATGAAGCGATTGTTTGTATGGAAGGCATTGCGGGCATGAAGACCCACATCAACTACGATGCCATTCCCGCAATCGTATACACACACCCCGAGATTGCTACCGTGGGTAAAACAGAAGAGCAACTGAAGGATGCAGGTATTGCCTACAACAAGGGTATTGGTTTTTACGGAGCCAACGGTCGAGCGCGTGCTTTGGGCGAAGCTGAAGGTCGCGTGAAAATTTTAGCCGATGCTAAGACCGACCGAGTTCTCGGTGTGCACATTATCGGTGCTCGGGCTGGCGATCTGATTGCCGAGGCTGCAACTGCGATGGAGTTTGGTGCCAGCAGCGAGGATATTGCTCGTTGCTGCCATGCTCACCCTACCCTTTCGGAAACTCTGCATGAGGCGGCTTTAGCTGTCGCCAAACGTGCTATTCATACAGCCTAAGCTGGAATAGCAAGATTCTCTCCAAAAATTGATGAGCCGATAGTGGAAATGGATTACACTCCAGAGCCGCATTCGGCTTGTTTTTTTGATTGGTCAGCCAGAGATATTGATTGCCAAGGTGACATCAGTATCCAGCAAATCTGAGTGCGTCGTAATAGTCTAGTGATTGATCATTTATTCAAGTGGGTTTGGGGATAACTATGGTCCGCTCTTTGATGACTGGATCGCTATGTTACTGGTTGGTGGTCTTGGGGTTTCTCGCACAAGCTTACTCTCAAGAGAACGTTGGTAACGGTATCAACTTAGGCAACCTTAAAACGGTTGCCGAAAAATCAGACTTCAAAGCGACTGCTCGAGCGGTTGACGTTGAGTTATTTCTAAAAACTTTGGCGAAGAATGGCCGCACTGTCGAACTTTTTAGTGCGGGTAAATCTGTCGAAGGAAGAGATCTGTGGTGCTTGAATTGGAATGTGGGCCAAGATAAGTCGAAAGATCGCTTAGTTGTACTGTTGCTCGGAAGTATTCATCCGGGTGAGAGCGATGGTAAGGAAGCTCTCCTGGCGTTAGCTCGAGATTTGCTGAAAACGCCAAATCCGTTGTGGGAGAATAATCTCTCCTTGCTGTTTGTACCCAACTACAACGTCGATGGAGGTGAACGTGTTAGTAAGAATCACCGACCGGGTCAGAAGGGCCCTGTCGATGGTATGGGAATTCGCGAGAACGCCCAAGGTTTAGATCTCAATCGCGATTTCGTCAAACTTGAGTCTCCCGAAGCGAATGCGCTGATTCGATTGATCCAGGAAGCTGATGTCGACGTGTTGATTGATTGTCACACAACCAATGGGTCGTTGCATCGTTACGAGCTTACTTACAGCACGCCTCACAATCCTGCTGGACCGACAGAGTTACAAGAGTATCTACGCACCCAGATGATGCCCGCGGTTACTTCTGCGATGAAGGATGATGGCTACAACTCCTTTTGGTACGGTAATTTCGCCGAACAGCATAAGAAGTGGGAAAGCTTTGGGCATGAGCCAAGATATAGCACGGAGTATATGGGGCTACGAGGGAAAATCGGAATTCTGTCCGAATCCTATTCCTATGCGGAATACAAAACTCGCATCGAAGCAACTCATGCTTTTGTAACCAACTGTTTGAATTACCTGGCGGAGAATCGAGAGTCGGTACAAAAAATAATGGCTTCTGAAGTCTCTCGTTGGTCGAAGAAGGATTCTGTACTTTTTGAGTCTCCCGCACAGAAATCATTAGCCATTCAAGCTAAGTTGGCAAAGTGGGATCCACCCTACAAGGTACTTGGGTTTGAAGTGGTGGATGAACTCGGGAAATCGACTGGGAGTGCAGAGGAATTAGCTTACTACCATCGTGGTGAAAATCTTGATCGCTTAAAGCCAAAAGAGTACGAGGTAGAGTTGTGGACCAAAGTGGCACCCACGCTAGAAATAGATGTGCCCTTGGCTTATTCGCTATCAGCTGAACAGACATGGATCGTCGATCGCCTGCTTCGCCACGGCGTCAAAGTGTATCGAGTCGAGTCGGAAACGGCAGTGGGCGTGGTAAATCATCGGATCAAGAAAGTGTCCGATGAAATGAACTTTCAGGACCACAGGTTGTGGAAGATAGAGGTGGATGCGTTACCAGTTGAAAACGTAAGCCTGCCGAAGGGTTCATTTTTAGTTCCAACATCGCAACCCCTCGGAAGACTGCTGACCTACATTCTTGAGCCGCACTCGGATGATAGTTTAGCGAAGTGGAATTTCTTTGATCCTGCTATTCGAGAAGGATCCGTTTATCCGGTTCAACGGATTGTTCAATTCGGCTCAGTTGCTCCAGAGCACGTGGCGGCGGTCGAGAGTGTTAGCGGTGGTGAGAAGTTGTCGTTGGAGAAGATTTTTTCTAGCGATGGACGCGTCACTTGGGCCGCAGCGAATGCTGCAGCACCGCGGTGGTTACCCAAGGCAAAAGATGGGGCGAATGCTGAGTACGTCATACGCCGCGAGTCTGGACTGATCGCGTTTGAGGCAGCGACCGGTGCGTCGCGAAGATTGGATCTGATTGAAAAAGCGACTGCGGCTGTGAAGAAAGTGACCGCGGGTGAGCCAGCTGAAAACGGTAAGATTGTTATTGGATTAGAGGATTTTGATAAGTCATTGCAATTCGCTTTGATC
>JAUMAI010000534.1:0-1579 GCA_032116775.1 Pirellula sp.
CGCTTCGTTTCTTCGCTTGCGCAAGGGACGTTGCTTGCCTGAATTACTTCTTACCTGAATTAAAGATCCTTTGCGTCTTTCGCCAGTT
Source organism: Pirellula sp. (assembly GCA_032116775.1). Classification (GTDB taxonomy): domain Bacteria; phylum Planctomycetota; class Planctomycetia; order Pirellulales; family Pirellulaceae; genus JAFLCP01. The sequence continues at coordinate 89 of JAUMAI010000534.1, forward strand.
CCGTGATTACCAAGGCCACAAAATTTACGCCTCTTTCCTAGAGCATCTGGATGCTTTTTTTTCGCTCGAAAAAGACCCTTTTGCAATAAACCACTACCACACAAAGACTTACGGCAAAAACATCAATCTTGACCCGGCGTTTTCAACCGATATAATCCCGTGAGTAGTGAATCCTGGCAATCTCGGCGAAAGCGGAGGAAACTGCAGGATACATTGTTAGTAGGGTTTCGGTAGCTTTGTTACCTTACAGGCTATAACGTTTAAGAGCCGCGCGCTAACGGCAATGTGGCCTTCACCACGGAGGGATCTATGTCGGTGTCCAGTAAGACTGTATTTACCACGGGCGAAGCAGCTAAGATCTGCAAAGTCAGTCAGCAAACTATCATTCGCTGCTTTGACAACGGAACGCTCAAGGGATTTCGAGTTCCAGGTAGTCGCTTCCGCCGAATTCCGCGGGATCAGTTGTTCAATTTCATGAAGGACAACGGCATCCCCACGGACGCTTTGGAAAGTGGCAAGAAGAAACTTCTCATCGTGGACGACGATGCAGAACTGATCGAATTGATGTCCGAAGCCTTCGAAAGAGATGGACGATTCGATATCCGCACAGCCAATAATGGCTTTGATGCTGGAATGAAAGTGAAGGAGTTCCGGCCTGACCTGGTGATCCTTGACGTCATGCTTCCGGATATCAACGGTAAAGAAGTTTGCCAACGTGTTCGCAGCGACGAATCGCTCGACATGGTCAAGATCATTTGCATCTCGGGTATGATCGAACAAGACAAAGTTGCTGATCTGAAGGAAGCTGGTGCCAACGACTTCATCCAGAAGCCATTCCAGGTCGATCGCTTGATCGAACGCTCCTGTGACTTGCTGGAAATCGACCGCCCAGTTGCGACTTAATACGCCAAGCCTGAAGCTGTCGAGATCCTCCCGTAATTGAGTCCTCAACAGCATTGAGTTCTCAGCAGCGCAATCATTCAACTGCCCTCCTATTCAGAATGAACTACATCCTGAATTGGAGAAGCAGATTGATGTTTAATTTTAAAATGGGGTGAATTCGTTTCACCCCATTTTCTTTTCGATATCCTCGACAAAACTCATCTCCTGAGTTAGGCATAGCATGCCCACCCCAAGTGCCTTCCTCCCACCTACAGAACTGCGACTGCACCAAGCCCTGGTCACTTGGATTGATACACGCGAATTAACTCACCCTATCCTCACGCCAGAAGAAACGAGCGACTTGCTCGCCCGCGATGATGGCTTCGCCATGTGGGCTCGAGTGCACTGGGCCAAGCAGCCTGACAAGACATCCACAATCGAACAGTGGCTCAGCGGCAATCTCTTCGAAACGCTCCTGCGATGTGCCGAACTGAAAGACTCAACTCTACAACAAGCCGCTCATTGTGCCTTGCGTTCTAAATTGCTCACTTTGCAATTCGCAAAACAACTTGCCACCAGCAAGCGAGAGATGCTCTATCACCTAGCCTA
>JAUMAI010000535.1:0-4874 GCA_032116775.1 Pirellula sp.
CACACCGCGCTACGTTGTCGAATTCCTAACAGACAATACTCTAGGTCGCATCTGGTACGAGATGACTCAGGGACAGACCCGTTTGGTAGACGAATGCAAGTACCTGGTCCGCCGACCGGACGAGGTATTCTTGTCGCACATGACTTGCAAAGACCAAGAGCATCGTTCCGAAGGCACGATTGCTATGGGAGAGCTACTGCTGTCGGGTACCGAGGAAACATTCCCAGAGTTCAGTCCTCGCGATACCCAACCCATGATTGAATTAGGCCATTGCGTAAGTGCCTACACTACAATGGGTGATCGAGCTCATCAGATCCTGGGTAATCAAACACTCGAAGTTCGCGACCGGCGTCCACTCGAGACTCGCGAAATCGCAGATGCCGTCGACGCTGCGCCATTCGTACTCGCAAGTCAGTTGGACTCGATCAAGACGCAGCATATCCTGGAAGTGCTCTTCATGACTTGCCGCAGCGATCGCCATGGAGGTGATGGTTCGGTCTATTCCGAGCCTTGGTTTCTTGCTGCTTGCAACGAGGTGCGACAGCGCGCATTGAAATCACGTCGCGATGACTTAACGCAGGAAGAACTTCTTAAGCAACCTGTGTTCATTCCATTTCGTAGAATGAAAGACCCTCGCGATATCAAAATGCTCGACCCCGCTTGTGGATCGATGCACTTTGGCTTGTACGCGTTTGATCTCTTGTTGCGAATCTATAAAGAAGCGTGGGAACTGGAAGAACGCGACGGACAAGCTTTCGTTCGCTCCTCTGGATTACGCACAATGCACGAGACCTACGGTTCGCGCGAGCGATTCATGCTGGACGTTCCTCGACTTCTCATAGAACGCAATATTCACGGAATCGATATCGACTCACGAGCGACGCAGATCGCCGGGCTATCGCTTTGGCTACGAGCGCAGAAAGCCTGGCATCAAGCTGGCATTAAACCAGTCGCTCGACCAAGAATCACGAAATCGAATATCGTCTGTGCGGAACCGATGCCCGGCGAAGCCCACCTGCTTGAGCAATTCATTATGTCCCATCTTTCACAAACATCGGAACAGCAAACGATTGCATCGATTGTGCGACGGGTTTTCGACGCAATGAAGTCGGCTGGCGAAGCAGGATCTTTGCTGAAAATTGAAGAGGAGATTGCCGACACGATCGCGGAGGCCAAGAAGAAATGGGCAGAAGGCCCTAAGGCGCTGCAACTTCCGCTGTTCGCTATTGATGCAAAGCAGAAAGATACAGGTGAGCGACCATTACTAGTGGCTGGCATCGATGACGCATCGTTCTGGGGTGAAATTGAAGAAAGGATCTATGATGCACTAATGGCATATGGCGAACAGGCCGGAGGCGGATTCCAGCGCCGCCTCTTCGCCGACGATGCCGCGCAGGGCTTCGCCTTCATCGACCTCTGCCGCAAACGCTACGACGTGGTGGTGATGAATCCGCCGTTCGGTCAATGGTCAACAACCTTCAAAGCCGAAGCTAGAGCCGGATATCCTAACAGCTACAACGACATATTGGCGGCATTTGTTGATCGAGGAGGAGCACTTCTTTTAACGGGTGGACGAATTGGCGCAATTACTTCCCGGTCCTGCTTGTTCCTGTCGTCATTTTCAAAGTGGCGGGAACAGGTTGTTCTTAATTTCTTGAATCCGTGTGTAATTGCGGACCTCGGAATGGGAGTAATGGACAGCGCCATGGTAGAAGCGGTGGCATACGTTATGAAACGTCCAGCGTCGGCTGAGCCGTTGCCCCAAGTCGATTGCTTCCGAATGTTGTCAGAACAAAGTCCTCAAGCGCCACTCGCTGAAGCAATCGCGGATCTAAATCAGGGTGTTTATCAACCCAATACATTTTCCGTTTCTCCATCCTTCTTTCGTCTTCTTCCTGAAGCTCCATTTGCCTACTGGGTCAGTCAGAGTATCGCAGAGCTTTTTGAACATCTTCCGTCTTTTCAGATGTTAAATCTAATTCCGTGCGTTGGAATTCAAACCAACAACAATGAAATGTGGTTGAGAGCTTGGTGGGAAGTACCTCTGCCCGAAAACATCGCAGATAAGGGACGCTGGAAGACATTCGCCAAAGGCGGAGAAGCGAGTAAATTTTACTCAGACCACTTTCTGGTGATTGATTGGAACGCAAATGGCAAAAAACTGAAGGCGTGGAAGCAGGCCGAGTTGTTTCACGGAAGGATAACTGCGAACAATTCGAAGTGTTGGAACGAGAGCAAATACTTCATGCCGGGAATTACTTGGCCGCTGCGGACTTCATGCTTTTCGCCGTCATTACTTCCTGCTGGATGCATATTTAGCATCCGCGGCTCATTTCTTCCAGCAAGTAGCGACAATGCTGCGATTTTACTTGGTATAACCGCATCGTCGACGTTCGATTATCTGTTCAAGATTGCTTTGGGACGACATCTACATCCCGAATTCAAAACGGGCGTTCTGGAGTCTCTTCCGTTGCCCGACTTACAGGACGATTTGCGAACTTCGTCGGCTATTGCAGAGTTAGCTGCTAAAGGTTGGTCGGTTGCGCGATCAACCAGAGAATCTAGAGAAACCACTCAGGCGTTTGTGTTGCCGGTATTGGCTCAAGCAAATGGATCGCTTCAGGCGAAGATTGGTGGATATTCTGATGTTGCAACTCGGCGGTTGACCGAACTCGCCGATATTCAACAACGTATCAGCAATTTAGCGTTTGGGCTGTATTCTATAGAGGAGGCGGATCGTAAAGCCATTGCTCAAGCGTCGAGTGCAAAATTGGTTCCCGTTGACGAAGGCTCTGGTGGCCCCGTTGACAGTGAAGACGAGGAGAATGAGCGTGAGGAGGCGGACGAACCGGCGGAATTCGTCGCTCAACTTTTAGGGTATGCATTCGGAATCGTCTTCGGTCGCTGGGACATACGATATGCCACCGGCGCGCAGTCGGCGCCGGAGTTGCCGGACCCGTTTGCGCCGTTGCCGGTCTGCCCGCCCGGGATGCTCCAAGGCGCAGACGGACTGCCGCTTTCTCCCGAAGCTGGGCGCGGGTTGCGGGCTGAGGGCCGTTACCCGCTCGACGTGGCTTGGGACGGTATCCTCGTGGACGACCCGGAGCACCCTCTCGACCTCGAACGCCGCGTCCAAGCTTGCCTAGCCGTGCTCTGGAATGACGGTGCACATGCAATAGAGCAAGAAGCCTGCGAGATACTTGATGCAACCAGTTTGAGAGTGTGGTTTCGTAAACCAACAGGGTTCTTTGCGGATCATTTAAGTCGATATTCCAAGAGCCGAAGACAGGCTCCGATCTACTGGCCGCTTTCGACCGACTCTGGCAATTACACACTGTGGCTCTACTACCACCGACTCACAGACCAAACACTCTTCACGGCGGTCAATGAATTCATCGATCCAAAGTTGAAAAATGCTAAAGATAATCTCAACGCTCTTCGAACGAAAACGAACCGTTCAAGGGAAGACGAAAATGAACTTGAAAGGCTAAGCAACGATTCCTCTGAGCTAGATGACTTCCGCAACGATTTGCTTCGGATCGCAGAGTTTTGGAAGCCGAATCTTAACGATGGCGTTCAGATCACTGCTGCGCCACTTTGGAAATTCTTCCGCCTCAAAAAGTGGAGGGACACGCTCAAAAAGACATGGGATGAACTCGAAGAGGGCAAGTACGACTGGGCTCATCTCGCACTATCAATCTGGCCAGCCCGTGTCGTTCGCGCAGCTCATAAAGACCGCAGCATCGCGATCGCTCACAGCCTCGAAGACGCTCTTTGGCATGAGGTAGAGATCAAGAAGTCGAGCAAGACTGGACGCGTGACTGTTAAGCATGAATGGCAACCTCGTGAACTTTCGGAGAAGGAGCTCGATGCGATCGTTGCCAAGGTGAAGAGTGGCGAGATCGGAACCGACAACGCAGCCCCTGCGGAGGTTGCGAATGGCTAAGCGCGCGTCTACTCCCGCTCGGCGTCTCCGAATTATGGTGTCGTCAACGGTTCATGATATAGCCCCACTGCTCGAACAGATTTTCGGCATCCTTGAGTCGTTTGACTACGAAGTTTGGATGTCTCACATGGGAACGATCCCGAACTATTCAGGTAACCACGCTTGGACAGATTGTTTGGAGGCAGTCAAGAATTGTGACCTATTCCTCTCAATCATTACTCCGCGGTATGGCAGCGGCGTTGCAGATGGCCAGCACGGTATTACGCATCAAGAGCTAGAGCTCGCGATGCAGCGTCCGATTCCGCGTTGGGTAGTAGCTCATGAAAGAGTCAAAATCGCTAGAGCCGTTTTTAGGAAGCTGGGCAAGGATTCTTCGGCGGCACGCGGTGAGTTATTCAACATACTTGGTTTTGGGGCTGGCGAAGAATACAAGAAAATGGTGCGCAGGGACTCGGACATTATTGATGACTTTCGCGTCATCGATATGTATGAGCTGGCTACTCAGCATGGCATCCCTATTGAGAATCGCGTAGGCAATTGGGTCCAGGAGTTCAAGCAACCAGACGATGTCAGACGCTATGTAAGCGCTCAGTTTCACGATGTCGCCCGAGTTCGAGACAACATAGCCCGTATCGCCTCTGCATCACCAGCCAGCGGACCGACTACGACATCCACTCGCACTTCGACGAAGGGATCAACCACCAAGAAGTCGAGGCCTTCGAAATGAGTATGAACAAGCCAACTGAACGCCTGATCGAAACAGGGGAAACAGATTCGATCGAACTGATCTCGACTCCTGAGAATGAGCTGGAGGTCGCTAAGGCAGTGGCTGCGTTTCTAAATACGCAGGGTGGCACTGTCATTGTTGGTGTCACCGAGAAGAGGGAGTCGGCATGCGATATCACCGAGATCGCTTCACTTTCTTTGG
>JAUMAI010000536.1:0-4578 GCA_032116775.1 Pirellula sp.
TGCGGCCACGATGCAGGCTAACCAGAACTGCCAAGAGAGTTCTTGCCAGGGGGTAAAGAATAATCCTGCGGATACCAACAGCGAAACAACGCAGAGCGAAGAGGTGACCACAACCGGCGCATTGCCCGTTCGTTCCACCATTTTTTTCTGTAGCACATTGGCCAAGCTGCTGAAAAGAATGCGACCAGTGACTAAGACAGCAAGCCATGCAACAGACACAGGCAAATTCCTTTACAGCATCCGTGCATAGCGGCGGAGTAGCCATTCCGCGGTGATTAAGGCGATGAATAATCCGAGCACAATCCAATGATTCCAAATCGGAATAATGGCTAATGGTTGGAGGCGGATAGTTTTTCCTTCGGGCAGTAGCTTAGGAAGTTGATCCCATTGGTCTAAGGGTAGAAACTTACCGCGCGTTGCTTCGGCTAGATTTTTCATTGCCCCCCAATCAACTCTCGTTTTACTAAGTTCATTAAGAGCGGGAGCGATAACTAATTCGGCAGCCGGCGGCGGTTGCAGGATAGGTTTTGTCACCACGGCTCGATAGCGTCCAACCGGCAAGTTGGGAATATTGGTCCGATAAAGGCCCCCTTCATTTCCCTGTCTCTCTAAAGCAACAACTTGGCGTTGGCCACCTTCGCGTTGTAGGACTACTTCGGCTGATTCCGCTTCCCTTAAGGGGACACTTCCCTGAAATTTGAGAGATAGTCCAACGCTTTCACCAGCCAGATACTCCGCCCGATCGAAGGAGAGCTTAGCCGTATTGGAGCCACTGAGCTTTCCACGGGCCAACCAGCGTATCAGCTGATTCCAGTAACGTTGATAGTACAAATCGTCCCCAAAGTGACTTGTCCATTGAAATGTTTCATCGGTCGCTTGCACGATGACTCTACCTTTTCCAAAGTACTGAGCGATCAAGAGTGGCATCACATCCGATCCAGCTCTTCCGGGATAAGTAGCCCATACCAAGCTCCCTGCTTTGGGCTTGCCGAGAGGTGCAAACGACTGGGATTCAGGCAACTGCTGCCAGATGGATGTGTTGCGAACGGTTTCACTGTCTAACTGTAGTGGAGGGGCTGTGAGCCCCAGTGGAGTAATGTTCCAACGAAATGCTGATTCATTCCCGATACTCGGATCGTTATTTTTTTCTGATACGTTTGCATCCAGCGGAAGTAAGCGTTGCAAAGGAGAATTTGCCAACGATTGAAACGTAGTGGTATCGGCCGCAATCAACATCAATCCACTACCTTGTTGGTTGATAACCCGTTCGATGGATTGCAGCGTCGCTAAGCCTATTTGATTCGCGTTAACATCCCCCAAGATAATCACATCAAACTGTTTGAGTTGTTCGTAACTGACGGGTAAAAGACGCTCTGCAGATTTGTCTTGATCTGCATAGCGTGGGTCACCGTCCAGTAAGACTGAGGTTAGGTTAAACGTAGGTTTATCTGGAGAGCTAGGTTGCCTTGCTCTTTCAAGAAGACTCTTCAAAAAGCGGAACTCATAACTTGGAAGTTGCTGAACCAGCAGCACGTTGATCGCTTGGTCACGAATCTCCAGGGTTCTTTGTAGATTGTTATTTTCGGTAGCTTTCTCTCCAGCTACCGGAATGACTTCGATCGATAATCGCATAGTGCCGGGTTGTTCGGCACTAAAGGTAAGAGTGCCAGACGCTTGTTCTTGATTTGGCTTAATGGGAAGCGATTGTTCGGCGAGTACGACTCCTGAGTCTAGATTACGAACTTGCACCTTGACTGCATTGGCAGAAACTTCCGTTAAACGTAAGTTGTACGGAAGTTGGATTGTGTCGCCGACAAAAGCCACAGACTCCGCGAGTACGTCGGTCAACTGTATATCAGGTTCTGCTTGGTCACTACCGACGCCAATCGCGAAAACTGGCAGATCAGCTGAGCGATAGAATGGGGCTGCATCGGTTAAGGTTATTCCTTCTGTATTGATCCCATCACTGAGAAAGACGACAGCCGAGGTTGGGCGTCCTCGTTGCAATTCAAGAGTTTGCTGTAACGAGGCGCCGAGTCGGCTGACGGGTTGGTCTGCATTTATTTCCGAGAGGCTCTTCACGAAATTGGCAGAGTCGTTGCTAAGAGACTGAGCTTGCTGGCCAGCGACCATCAGTTTCAATTGATATTTTGAACTTAATTCCGTTATGACGGCTGCATTGTTGCTCAGTAATTCCGATCGCAGCGTTTCAAATCGACTCAAAGAATTCCGACTATCTGTTCCAGGTGTCACCGTCTGCATACTCTGGCTAGAGTCTACTACCAAAACTAACTCAGGGCGTTCGGATCTGTAGGGTTGAAAAGCGAAAGCGGCTAGCATCCAGAGTGTTAAGCCAATGAGTGAAGCTCGCAGCGAAAAAAGAGCGATGCGTAACAAGCTACTTTTATTACCGGTTTCAAACCTGTAAATGAACGCAGCAAAAAGAAGGATCGCCAGAAGAATCAACACAGTCGCCCAAGCGGGCAGTTGCCACGCATGTATCAGTTGCGTTTCTGTATCGTCGCGATCGGTCCATTGGAATGTCATAGTCGTAACCTCCCCAAGGTGAGAGCGACGATGGATTCCGTCAACAGTAAACCGAGTAAGGTAAAGAGAAGCCAATGGAAGATTGGCATGCGTTGTGTGACCGACGCAGGGGGTGGGCTACTGTTTAAGCTGGCTTCTCCAGATGGATTCGCAGATATCGCTGAATCATCGAAGGGGACGAACCAGGTTCTATATTTTTGTGCTCCATCAGAGACCAAGTCGCTTTCCTTCGTATCAGGATTAACAGCGAAAACGGAAAACGCTGCAGGTAACGGCTCTATCGATTGGCATTCATAGAATCCAACAAGATTGTTTTCGTCATACTGCCAGGGGCGAAATCCATCGTTTTGTGGTGTTCCAATGCGAACCAATTCGGTTTTTCCGTCAGGGCGAGCGATGGTGATTTGGGATCCTGTGAAGGTTGGAGGTAGATAGCCCTGTAAAGTTTCGTTGACCAATCTCGATGTTTGGCTATCGCTTGGGCGTGTTAGGAATGCAACTTGTTCACGAATCAACGGCAGAAAACTGGGCCAAGCCCCCATCGCATTCCATGGTTCTCGATCGCCAACGCTTGCAGGAAGCGGAGTCGGAGCTGTAAGCCACCATAGCGCTTTGCCATTACCGCAAGTGACGTTGACTAGCAAAGGGTTACTATTTTCTGTTGCTAAATCGATTGTCGCGTTCGGTATCGATGGCGTTTTCGGATCAATCTGCCAATAGCGAAAGATGGGTGTGGTGATCAAGCCGCTCTCCGGAAAGTTTTTAAACGCTTGCAGAAAGGGGCTGCTGTAATCTCGGGGATCAACCGCATACAGTGAAAGCGGTGAGGGTTGGGCAAGGTTGAATGGAAGCAAGCTACCTAACGAGTCAGGATCCTGCTGCAATGCCGCATATGCTTGAGGATTGATGCGATCTCCGAGGAACACCAGCAGATTGCCACCACGTTTGACAAAGTCACGCAAAAGTTCAGGAAACTGTTCGGGAAAAGAGCTAATGTTACAGAGGACGAGCAGGTTCATATTTTGTAAATCGATATCCTGCCAGTCTTCGAGCTTCGCTGTCGTAATGGAGTAACGACTGGAAGCTGCTGCCTTGCCTGACAGGTCCGTCGCCAGTGCCAGGGCGATATACTTTGCTTGCCCTGGCAAATCCTCTAACAGCAAAATATTGGCTTCGGCTTGAGGGGAAACTACCAGATGTCTGCGGTCATCAATCGCTAGGCCATCTTGTGGTAATACGGCCTCCAAGCGATAGTTTCGGGTGTCAGAAAGTTTCTGCTGGAAGCGTACTTGTTTTCGTTCACGCGGCGAGAGTTGGATGGGTTGGCTTTGTGTTGTCTGACCTTCTTGATTCAGTTGTACCGATGTCTCTAGAGAGGTGTCAGGGGACAGGTTAGCAACTTCCGCTAGCAGCGTTACTTCAGAGTTTAGTTGCGGCGTTGATGGATCAAGTTTGAATTCGGTAACAGCAAGGTTTTCGGCTTTACGATCTCCGACTAAGTCAAGCTGTAGTAATGAATCTTTCGATATGTTTCGCAAGGCTGATTGAGTGGCTGATGAGGGTGCTGTATTCCAAGCTTCACCCGCCGCATCGGTGTAGAAAATGATGTTGCTCGCAGTAAGCTCCGGGTGTGATTGCCGATTCGCTTTAAGAGTTTGCTCGAGTAAAGCGAGTGTCGCATTCAGGTCACTTCCGCTGTCCGTAGGGCTAAGTTTGTCGAGCTCTAGCAGAGCTGTTGTGCGATCGAACGTTACCTCGCTGAATAAAACGCGAGGAGGATTGCTCAATGAGATCAGGATGATGCCGTCACCAGGTTGCAATTGTTCGATCTGATGACGTGCTCGAGCGATAGCTTGTTCCCACCGTGACTGTCTAGTGGAGTCGCGATACTGCATGGAATAGGAAGTGTCCAAGACGCCAACCCACAACAGCGGTGGGCGTGTAAGCCCCATCCAAGCAGAGCTAGTACTGTTTAGAAATGGCTGAGCCGCTGCGATCGCTAAGGTGATAAGGATGGCGACGCGTAGCAGC
>JAUMAI010000537.1:0-4682 GCA_032116775.1 Pirellula sp.
AGCTCATAAACCGCATTAGCCCGTTCGGGGCCGAGAGCTGGAATGAGCCTCGTCTTGGTCCTGCCTGGCTCCGGAATCTTGGCGAAGATCAACAAGTGTCTTGTTGTCATTTACGAATTACGACCCAAAAAAACGACAGGACTTCATTGGCACATCAATGATTGACATATCAATGATGCAGTGAGTTGAGAACCTATTCGATTCTCTCTACACGTGACTTAAGTAAGACTACCCGAACAACTAGACCCACAGCCAGCCGTGCAACCGAAGCAATGGTTGGCAGTACGGATCGCAAGTCCAACGAGATCGGAATCATTTATAGAGGAAATGTGGACTCGTTCTCGATTTACCTCAATACCTAGCTCAAGCATTTGATTGAAATCACAATCATACAGAAACCCATTCCAATCGACAGAAATCAGATGCCGGCACATCAACGCATCGACAGTTTGAGGATTAAACTTTTCGATGAGCTTCTGCATATAAGCCCCGTATTTTCCCTGCCTTAGAAGATCATCGAGAAAACGAGAGATGGGCATATTTGTGATCGTAAAAAGCCGATTGAAATGAATGCCGAAACGATCGGCCAGCTGCATCCGATAATCAGCCTCCAGCTTTTCCTGGGGTGGTGGAAGACCTGTACCGACAGGATTGTAAACCAAATTGAGCCTTAATCCTGATTGGCTTTGACCATAACCCAACTCATTCAATTTTCGAATCGCTGCAATCGACTTTTTAAAGACGCCACTCCCTCGCTGCAAATCGCAATTTTCTTCTAGGTAACAAGGTAGAGACGCAATGATTTCTACCTGATGAGCCGCCAGAAACTCGGGCAAGTCCGTAAATCCATTGGCTAGAAGTATCGTCAAATTACAACGATCAATCACGTGTTTATCGAGGGATCGGGCATGCCGGACGAGATCTCGAAAATTCGGATTCATCTCGGGGGCTCCGCCGGTGATATCGAGCGATTTCACTTGAGATCGCTGCAGAAAATCGACTATCGATTGGGCAGTTTCCGCTGACATACTTTCGCGCCGATCGGGGCCTGCATCGACATGGCAATGCGTGCAGGTCTGATTGCAAACCTTGCCGACGTTGACTTGCAACGTCTCGAGTGAAATCCGCTGCAAGGGTCTAGGGTGATACTTAGCTATATTGTTCGCAAATCTGCCACCCGCAACGCGCTGCGGATCTTCCAATATAGCCAGTTGCATGGCAGGGGAGGACAAGGGATTGCCTTCTCGTTGCAGAGTTTTCAAGATCACACTCGACTCCTAACCGGCATTTCGAAATTTATCAAAGATGCATCGTCTGATACAAAAGATTCCATGTTAACCGGCATAATTACCCAGGGACCTAGACACCGGAATCAATGAAACGCTTAGCAGCATCGATCGTTATCGTCTTTACAACTGGAGGTTGCATCATAGTCGTGTCCCTTCGTTTCCTTAGGATGCCTTCGGGATTGTCGCTTGCAGTCATATTCTTGGGCATTTTCTAGAGGCACTTCAACTAAGGGCAAGACTGGTTCAAAGTAGTTCTCATACGGTGGGCGAGAAAGTAGTTGAAATGTTTTATCACAAACCGCCATTCGCTCACCACGCAAGTAGATATGGCCATCATCATCTTCGACCTTCTTGAATGGTCCACGGTACACAACAGCCTGATTCCTTTCCAGGCATGGACCTTCCTTACCTTTATAGGCAACTATAGTAATCGAGCGGAATTCAATTCCTTGAATGGTTTGCCAAGGCTCGGCGGATCGCTTGACAATTTCGATACCGTAGAACCCAACTTCCTCAAAAGCTTTGAGGAACTCATCTTCGCGGTAGGCTCCCGAGAGGCAACCAGACCACAATTCTGTATCTTTCTGCATCTCTTCCGGTACAATTTCATCGCAAACAATATCGCTAATGGCGGCTCTTCCGCCACGCCGTAACACACGATAGATCTCGCGAAATAATTCACGACGATCACTTTGCTTTACGAGGTTTAAAACGCAATTGGATACGACGACATCGATCGACTCATCTTCGACAAGGGGAGATTCAATGCGCAATTGCTCCTCAAGACTACGAAGACGAAGAAAGTCATGAGCTGACCTTATTGGCTGCTCAGACAATTCGGTTTCAAGTTTGGCAAGATCCAGCTTTAGGTCCTGTATCATTCCATAACGAAAATCGATGTTCTGATATCCAATACGACTGGCGACCGTCGGAGCATGTTTTCGAGCTAAGGATAACATCTCGGTATTGCAATCCACACCGATGACCTGCCCTGTCGGCCCCACGACTTGAGCGGCGATGAAACAGAGCTTACCACCCCCCGAACCAAGATCTAATACCGTATCGCCTGGACGAAGATAGGGTGAAGGATCTCCGCACCCATAGTCGCGTTCGATAACTTCTTCGGGAATGACTTGAAGATACTCGCGATTGTATTCGACTGGGCAGCACAACGCCATTTCAACCTCACTCGCAGCGCGAGCGTAACGTTGGTAAACACCTGCTTCAGTTTCTTCCGTGGTGGTCAGCGCTTTCGACACACTCATCACTCGCTTGATAGGATCGGCTTGCCTTGGAAACACCATGACACATAGGTGGGACACATTCTAACAAGGTTACCGCAGAGCAAAACAAGATAACGTCACGAATAATGAACAAGTCCCACCATGAGGATGTTTTAGTACCGAGAAAGCAATTTCTAATTGACGATCCCTTCGCGCACTGCTTGTCAAAAAGAAAAACCAATCCTGCTGCATTTTCTCGCTTTGACATCCTGCTAAACAACGATGATTAAACTCGATTCGGTTGGCGATGGAAGATTTTACTGAGAGGTTAGCAATCGAAACTGGGACAATTGCGAGGCGTCTTTGAAGGGGGACTCGCCTGACAGCAGCTGAAGCGATGCGTTACTAATTATTACCTGAGATTGATCAGGTGCTTCTGAATCTGTTGCCTCCAAGGGGCTTCGCACCTCCTCCGGCGAGAGAAAGGGAACTTTTTGATTCATTTTCGAAGCCGAAAGAGCATTTCATTGTAAACCAACTTGCCGGCTAAGCTGATTTCTTGGAGACTCTGGCCGAAGGTGATTGTGCCATACCTTTATGATCCATCTCTCATGAGTGAGCTTTGGCAGAGCTTGAGCCGTTGCAGGAAAAGTGTATGTCCGAACCACTAGATCACCTGCCCGTCAACTTAGATTCGAAGGCAATGCCTACCGATCGGCTGAGAGGCTGGCGGATGAAGTTTTCCATCGCCGCTGTTCTGTTGATGCTCGCGGCAATACTGTATTGGCAATTCGGTGATTGGCTAACGCTCGACGCGCTCGCACAACGGGAAGTGACCTTGCGTCGATGGCAACAGGAGCACCCCGCTGGGACAATTGCGATGGCGTTGCTTCTCTATATCACGGTAACAGGTCTTTCGCTCCCAGGGGCAGCCGTACTCAGCTTGACCTATGCGTGGTATTTTGGATTCTGGCAGGGACTGGTGATTGTGAGCTTTGGTTCGACTGCAGGAGCTACGATCGCATTTTTGCTCAGCCGATATTTTTTTCGCGATTGGGCTCAAGCGGCATTGGCGAGAAAGCTACCTTCTTTTAAGGATGCCTTTGAGCGGGAAGGAGCCTACTACTTATTCACTTTGAGATTAGTTCCTGCTGTACCTTTCTTTGTGATCAATGTTTTGATGGGCCTGACCAATCTATCGGTAGCGACTTTTTGGTGGGTGAGTCAGATTGGGATGCTTCCCGGTACGATTGCCTACGTCTACGCAGGATCGCAAGTACCGAGCTTAAAGAAAATTGCAGATGATGGTGTTGGGGCTATCATGAGTCCTGGACTCATAATCGCCTTGGTTGTTTTGGGAATTCTCCCCTGGTTAATCAGAAGAGCATTGATGTTCTGTAAACGGTTTTCCAAGTTGGGTGCAGATTCGACTTAGCAACTTGTTTTAACGAACAGCCAAAAGTTTCGGGAGTTTCAGCAGAGTAGTGGGGAGGCAAATAAAATTACGTTAAGGTGCATGTACGATAGAATAGCAGACGTTTTGGCGCGATTGTACCTGAAGGAATAGGGGATGGATATGAGTTTGAGATTAGCGAGATCAGAATGAATCAGCTTGAAGCACTGCAGCCTCTCGATCACTGGAATCAGGTATTGCAATCCAACGTCCATCCGCTTGATTGGCAAAACCCAACGCCCGAGGGAAAGTATCACCTTGTGGTCATTGGAGCTGGAACGGCAGGTTTAGTGACAGCTGCTGGCGCAGCGGGCTTGGGGGCCAAAGTGGCCTTGATCGAACGCGGCTTAATGGGTGGCGATTGCCTTAACACTGGATGCGTGCCATCCAAGGCCATGATCGCCGCTGCGCGACGAATGGCAGCCATTGCGGAATCATCTCCTTTTGGCATTCGAGCCAGCATCGATGAATTCGATTTCGCTGCAATGATGGAGAGAATTCGTCAGGTGAGAGCAGGTATCAGCCCGCATGACTCGGCGCGACGATTCCGCGAATTAGGTGTCGATGTTTACTTTGGTTCAGGTCAGTTTATACGTGAAGGTGAAATCGATGTGGCTGGTACCACGCTGAAATATCGGCGAGCGGTGATTGCCACTGGCGGAAGAGCCGCAGGGTTAGCGATTCCAGGCCTGGAAGAAGTTGGTTATTTGACCAACG
>JAUMAI010000537.1:4692-6994 GCA_032116775.1 Pirellula sp.
GCTATTTACCTTGACAGAGTTACCGAAAAAATTATTGATCTTAGGTGGTGGTCCTATTGGCCTGGAAATGGCTCAGTGCTTCTGTCGCTTTGGATCCCAAGTAACCGTTGTGGAACAAAACCACAATGTATTGCAGCGCGATGACATTGACGCCTCACAGGTTGTTCAAGAGACGCTGCAACGCGAAGGAGTTACCTTCTGCTTAGCCTCACAGGTAAAGAGAATAGAAATCCGCGATAATCAAAAAATGGCATTGGTCCAATTTCAGTCCACAGAACATTGGCTTCCATTCGATGCGATACTGCTGGCGTCAGGAAGACGAGCCAATGTTGAGGACTTAGGCCTGGAGAAAATTGGTATCAAGTATGATATCGCGCGAGGTGTCGAAGTTAATGATTACTTACAAACAACTCATCCGCATGTCTATGCTGCAGGAGATGTTTGCTCTCAATATAAGTTTACCCATGCAGCAGACTTCATGGCTCGGATCGTTATCAGAAATGCTTTGTTCTGGGGCCGATCCAAAGCAAGTCGGTTATTGATTCCAAGATGCACGTACACAAATCCAGAGCTTGCGCAAATTGGACTTACAGTTGCTGAAGCTAAGCAGCGGAATCTGGAGATTACTTCCTTCAAATTAAATTTTTCGGAAGTAGATCGAGCGATACTGGAGAACGATACAACTGGATTCATTCAGATCCATTGTCGTAAGGGGAGCGACCAGATCGTTGGAGCGACGATCGTTGGAGCGCAGGCTGGTGACATGATCAGCGAGATCGCGGTGGCGATGAAAAATAAAATTGGCCTACGCAAACTAGCGGAGGTCATACATCCCTATCCGACAACTGCGGATGCGATTCGGCGTTTGGGGGATCAATACAACCGGACGCGTTTAACCCCAACCGTAAAAAAACTGTTTCAGCTTTGGCTCGGTTTTATGAGATGATTGGCAGGAATTGCCCCCAGCCAATATGAGAGCTGAATTTCGACCAGGATTGTGGTGATCGACCATCCTGGTTTTCTGGTTGCGCGACACTCCTGGTAGAGACTCGGTTTGATACCGAGTGGAGTTTGAATCTTTGCGCTGCTAACCGGTGTGGGTTGGAAAAGGGGTAACCGAGCCTAATGGCGTACGGTTGAGCGAACATTCTGGGAAATTTATACCGCTTAGTGACCAAAGGTGTCCCGGGAATGTAGATGTTAGGTAAGTGTCGGGGCTGACGAGAGTTGCGTTAATTTGGCGAAGTTGGATTGAGCCGGGGTCTAATCTTCAGCAGTGGCAAAAAAGTGAACTTTTGATCCAGAATAATGGACACACGAGCAGATAAGACTTAAAATAAAGAAACACCTTTTACACTAGTAAATTTATTTACATGAAAACATACGAACACCATTCCATAGCCTCTGTTGGCTCCGTTGCCACGCTCGATGCAACGCCTGCCATAGCAGTTGCTGAGGCATCCTCCGCGACGGCTTATGGGTATGGTCTGGATCGAAGCGGAGAATCGATACACGCCACTTACAAAGCAGAAACGACTCAAGAAACAGAAACGGCTCATGAAACAGAAACCACTCGCCAAACCGCAACTAAGCGTGAAGCGGCCGAGCTTGCAGCCCGTTTGGTAACTCAACTGCGTGAACGTTCGCGTGATTACAAACTAGGAAAATCCAGCCGTATACGAGTAGGGGCTTTAGAAGAAACAGAATCTCACTTGGAAGCCACATCTGAGTCGACCAAGCCAGGCCTAGCTCAAGCGATTTCCAAGTCAGAAAAATGGTTGTCTCAGCCTGCTTCTGTGAATCGATCTCCTTCGAAACTAGAGGGGGCCAATGACTCCTCTATCTCGCGCGGATCAACTTCACCATCAACATCTTCCTTACTCTCTCATTCGGTGACATCCAGCCCAACCACTGCCAGTGTATTAGCTTCAGGCTACATTGAGCCAGGCTGTCCGGGCTTAGGAAGGCTACTGTCTGGTGGCGGCTATGAGCCAGGAAGCTTAGTGGAGTGGTTCAGCTTGGGGTCGGGGACAGGTGTTAGCAGTCTGGCACTCCTGGCTGGTGGGGCAGCGATGAAGGGAGGCAAGGCATTGGTTGTCGTGGTTTGGCAGAGTCGCTTTTATCCGCCGGCAGCAGCGGCCTTGGGAATCGACCTCAAACGCTTGATTGTGATCCGTCCCAAGTCACGCGAGGATGGGTGGTGGAGCCTAGATCAAGCCTTACGTTGCTCAGCAGTTGGAGCGGTTTGGAGTAGCTTGCCAGAAGAAATGGATGATCGACTAGCACGACGTCTGCAATTGGC
>JAUMAI010000538.1:0-9981 GCA_032116775.1 Pirellula sp.
TTCGCGCGGCATGCGCCGCCACTTCTGCACCTGTGGCATTTCCGTAATTCACCAGCACCAGTGCCTGTTTTTCATGACAACCGGTATTGCCCACACGCTTGCCCTTCCAGCCATCTTTGCTGCGGTAAGGTTCGATCGAGTCAATAATATTTTGGATTTCGTGATCAGCTGCGTAGCTCGCAGGCATCAAGCAGAATGCACCCAAAAGCGATAACAGGCCGAGCATCACGGGCCTTGCCATTTTGGAGGTTGCTTGGAAGCCTTCTGAAATAGAGAAAAGACGTCGGTTCAACGCAGACAAACTAATAAACATCGATATCGATCCCTCAATAACCTTGCCCGCCATATTGGCAAATGCATTCCAATCGTCCGGAAAGGCATGTCGCCTCATGGAGGATTGCCTCAATAGAACAGTGCCTATTTTATGCATTTTGACGTCAAATGAAACTAGCCCTCGCCAATTCGGTGCGATTCTACGCTTGGCGAGGGCTGAGATGATGTTTTAGTAACGAAACGTTGTTAGGGACAACTTCAGTTTCGACTTATTTTGCAGGACCAGCGTTGGGAAGATCGCTTGCAGAAAAGCTGAAAACCCAAATTTCGCTGGGATTTGCCGCAACAAAATCGTTGTCCACGGCAACTAGCAACGTTCTATCTCCATTTTTTAGCTGAGGACCAAGGGCTAAGCCTTCAGGTTTTTCGGGAAACTCTGGCCCTGCGAGGCCATATTTGGTAGCTAGGAAATCCAAAAATAGTTGCTTCTTAACGGGTTTGGCACCGTTTGGAAGCGAATCCCCCGCGATGGATGACATTGAGGAGGAATCCGTAGCCATGGAAGTATCAATCCAGAAAACCTGCTTTTTAACGGCATCCTTACCAGGCTCTCCGTCCCGCTCCAGAACCAGCGCTTGGCCATTACCGAGAGCCAAGATTTCACTGACCGCTGTGGTTGTATCCTCCAGTGGATAGAGAAACTCTTGGGTGGCATCTCCCTCTTGGTTGAATTCGCAGATACGACAGTACTTGCCAACTCGCTTCCCTTTCTTGTTCAAAGAACTGTCCTGAATCAGCGGCTTTTGGGTAAATGCCCAAAGGCGTTTGGTGTCTGGCTGTAAAGCGAGACCTTCAAAGCCACCGTTTGGTTGACGGCCTGTCGGATTGTCGCTGCCTTCTTGCAGCGGATCGGCGACAGGATGCTGTGGAACGAAGCGGTCGGGAGTTGATAACCATTTTGATGCCTTGCCTGTTGCTGTTGAGAAAAAGGCAACCGATGGGCCATATTCATCGGAGATAGCTACTTCGCCATTTGGCAGCATGCGGATCCCTTCCGGGTCGAAACGTAAGTTCGCTTCAGGCGCATTGGTCTGGATGGCCGAAGCCAGGCCAATTAGCGATTCGCCTTTTCTGTTTTTCAAAAGGATTGTTTCCAGGAGTTCAATTTGAGCCGCTGGATTGCTTTCGGGAGTTATTTTGATTTCGACTTTGTGGATTCGAGTCGGGTACGAGACTGCACCATCCAACGGTCCGCGGTCGGGTAAGATCCAATAAGTATTCGCACCGGCGTTGGCAATCGCAGACCAGCCGCCCAATTGGGAAAGTGGTGTCCCATCTTCTAGTTTATCCTTCAGGCCCGATTTGTCGCTTTGGTCGCCAGGTACTTTGATGCGGGCAATTAGATTAATCTCACCAAACGTCACGTTGGGGATAGACTGGACTATCAGCAAGGACAAAGCCACCGAAAAAAATCTCTTCATGATGATTCCTGTTTCGATAGAGCAAAAAGTAATTTATTCATTTGCGAGTCATAAAAAAACTCTCTGTTTGACATTCGTTAAACAGAGAGTTCTAGATATCGCTTGGATGTCAATCGTGATGAATCGCGGAGCGTATTATTGCTCTTCTGTGATGTCACCGCGATCACGCGTCAGGAAGGCTACGATGACGCTACCTGCCGTCGTCTCTGGTAGGAAGCCAACAGAACCATCAGCTCGTAGATTCATGACGCCACCTGGATGAAACCCATACATTTCGCTGTCGTTGGTGCAGTTCATGGAGCATTGGCCGACAATGGTCACAGCTCCCGATGAGCTAGTGTTGTTTTGAATGCCAGCGATGTTCGAGCCGTCGATACTAAAGCCACCGTTGATATCGGCCCATCCCCAACCATCTTTCACGTAGATTGTGCCGATCGCCACACCACCGGCGGGGTTCGCTGTCTTCCTGCGTCCGGTCAGATAAAAATTAGGACGGCCAGCACCTTCCGCAACAATCATGGTATTTGATGTGCCGTCGGTAATCTGAGCCATCTTCACGCCCGCTGGGCCACGACCCAAGCCACCCATCATTTCGCGAGCATTGATGCTCGGTAAACCGGCTGACATGATGAATCCATTGCGAACTGCGTTGATGGATCCATAATCGGAGTAACCGAAAACTGGTTGACCATAGGTGATGCCAAGAGCGTTGTATAAGGCGGTTGTGGGGACATCACGCACAGCGGGTGCAGACGGGCACATGTAGCTGGAGATCATCACTGAAGTGGATGGTGTGTTGACTTGATTCCACCAGCTAACATTGTGATTGTATTGGTTGAACAAACTGGTCTGTTCGATGAAGGGTAGTATCATCTTTTGCCAGGATTGTTCAAAGTTTGGATTGGATAAGGCGATTCGGCTAGGTGGCAAAACCTTGTAAGCGCTCTCGTAATTGAGTAACGCAAGACCGCATTGCTTCAGATTGTTACTGCACTGCATGCGGCGAGCTGCCTCTCGAGCTGCTTGAACAGCTGGCAACAGCAATCCGACAAGTATGCCGATGATGGCAATAACCACCAACAGCTCAACCAAAGTAAATCCATTTCGTCGATTCAGTTTCATTCCAACACTTCCTCTTTCCGCCTTCCATACAGGAAAAGGCAAATTACAACTAAAAACTATGCTGACTATTTGACACGATGTTTCTTTTCAACCGAGCTCAATCCCGACAAGGGTTTACTTCAAGTCGAAACGTGGAATCGAATTGCTTTTCTCTTCAACCGTTGCTTTGAAACCGGAAGAAGCGGGGAATTGGTACTTCAGCGGTAATTTGTCAGGAGTGGTATCGCCAGTGGGATCCTTTGCAGAAGGTTCACCTGGCCAACTGAAGGAAACTTCGTACTGGCCAGCTGGGGCACCATCATTGGCTAATCTCGTCGTTAAACGGAATTTTCCATTGGCATCCGCAGTTCCCATCGAAGGCCAGCCCGTTTCCGGACCAACGCCTCCCTTGGGATGAAAAGAGACAATGCAACCAGCGGCGGGCTTGCCTTTGTAGAAGACCTCGCCCTCTACGGGGTATACCGCGGGGCCTGAGTTACCGCCGCCGCATCCGATACTGGTTATCAGGATCGCCAGCGAGCATAATGAGACCGTTCCAAAGTAACGAGAAACCATATTTACTCCTGCTTTTCGCCACTTCCAAGTTGCCGGAAAGCCGCCTGCCGAACCAAGTTCCTCGCGGCGGGCACAACTCATTTCGGTAGTTGCTGCGATTGCTAGCAACGAGCCAGGATGATATGAAGGTTTTGTGAAGAACGAGTGAAGGATATGCGTTAATTGTGTTAAGCCAAAGGGGCTCTTGGTTCCCGTAGAGTCATTTAATGAGTCAGTTTGCCTCATTGGTCTTCATGGAATATGAAGCTCATGGAGTTGCTACCCGGAAAATGCGATTTTGGATGGGCGTAGAGAGAGATATTGGGGTTTTTTAAAGTCCGTAAGATTCTCGCTTCGACTCTAACCCTTGCCGGTGAAACTTGGTGGAATTAGAAAGTCGCTTCCCGTGGCTATAGCGACCATGCAAGGAATTTGATAAACGTGGCCTGTGCGAGAGGGAAAATGCTTCGCTCGGCAGGTCGATCGGCTTACCCGCATTTACAGAAACAACCAAAATTATTGATAGACCAGGTCAATGTCGTTTGAGCTGATAGTTACTTTGATCGTACTGGCGGGATTACTAATCGGTCTCTTGCAAGATCGTATTAGCGCCGAAATCGTTATGGTGTTGGCCTTGCTAGCGCTTGTGTTTACAGGTGTGGTGCCGGTCAAGAAAGCCCTCGAGGGTTTTTCCAACGAGACGATCATTACGTTGGGCGCTCTCTTCGTGGTTGCTGCTGGATTGCAGACGACTGGAGCCATTGAAACCCTCAATGTGTTGCTCTTGGGAAGACCTAAGCCGGGCACTCCCATTTTTCGGCTCATCGCTCCAGTGGCGGCGCTCTCAGGTTTCATGAACAACACACCTTTGGTTGCGTTCTTCCTACCTATCTTCGTGCACACCGCAAAGAAACTGAAAATCTCCCCCTCCCAACTTCTGATTCCTTTGTCTTACGCGAGTATCTTGGGAGGTACCTGC
This sequence comes from Pirellula sp., assembly GCA_032116775.1. Lineage (GTDB taxonomy): Bacteria > Planctomycetota > Planctomycetia > Pirellulales > Pirellulaceae > JAFLCP01. The sequence goes on from JAUMAI010000538.1 coordinate 4,390, forward strand.
ACGCTCATTGGAACTTCCACCAACTTAACCGTGAATTCGGAATTGTTGAGACGTGGGGAAACCGGCTTTGGAATGTTTGAGCTTACCTGGGTTGGGTTGCCTGTGACGATCGTGGGGCTTCTGTACTTAAGCTTGTTTGGTAAAAAGTTGCTACCGAACAACACTGAACTGCTGGAGTATGTTGAAACTCACCGACGCGAATATACGGCTGAGTTTCTTGTCCAAGCAGCCTGCCCATTGATCGGGAAAACGATTCGTCAAAGCGGGCTACGTGAATTACCTGGCCTCTATCTTTATGCAATTGAGAGAAACGGAGAACGCTTAAGTCCTGTTTCACCACGTGAGACAATCGCGCTTGGGGACTTACTTGTTTTTTCCGGAGTGATATCGACGGTCGTCGATTTGCAAAAGATTCGGGGCTTGATGCCTGTCGATCATCATGAGAATAACCCCGAGCCTGGAAATACCGGCTGGTCGTTGGAGTCGATGGAAGGAGTTTCTGCTATCTCGCCGAAAGCGGCGCCAAGATCTGGTAGCAAACTGTGTGAAGTTGTGATTGCTCCTGGCTCACCTTTGGTGGGTCGGAGTGTCAAAGATGCTGACTTTCGCGCACGATATGATGCCTCCATCATCGCAGTGTATCGAGCTGGAGAGCAAATTTCTCAAAAGATTGGTCAGATCGTCCTGGCACCTGGTGATGTTCTTTTGATCGATGCTGAAGAAGATTTTGCTCGACGTTGGCGCAATTCACTCGACTTTGTTCTAGTAAGCGGCGTAGAGGAGTCAGCCCCTGTCGACCACAGAAGAGCTTGGATGGCGCTGGCCATATTTGTCTCGGTCGTGTTAGGCATGACGATTTACTCGAAGTACTCGGCGATAGTGTCTGTCACCGGAGCGGTGGTGATGTTGCTAACCGGCTGCGTGAACACGCGACATGCCTACCGGCAGATCGAAATGTCAGTGCTGATACTTATTGCGGCAGCCTTAGGTGTCAGTTCAGCCCTTGATTCCAGCGGGGCTGCTGAATGGATTGCGTCAGGTATTCTCAGTGGTGTTAAAGCATGGGGACCGATCGCAATACTCGCAGCTGTCGTAATTATCACGGGTGTGCTGACCGAGTTGCTAAGCAATAACGCCACGGCGGCGTTGATGAGTGTCTTGGTATTTGCAATTGCCGAGCAGACTCAAATGGATGTGCGGCCGTTGCTGATCGCCGTTACCTTAACAGCATCCTATGGCTTCGCAACACCGATCGGTTATCAAACCAATCTCATGGTGCTTAACCCTGGTGGTTATCGGTTCAAGGACTTTTTAAGAGTTGGTATCCCCATGGATATCATTTGCTGGACCATGACGATAATCATTATCGCTTTGCTATGGCCCCTCAAATTACCAACCTGATTTGAAAGCTGAGAACTCAGGCCATAGCCTGTTGATTAGAATTCCGTAGGTCTTGAGCCCTCATTACTTGTCTTATCTTTGGGATCGTGTCGGAGTGTAAGCATGATCAAGTATGTTTTGATACTTCAATCGCTGGTGGCTTTGTTGTTGTCACTCATCGGTGCGTCCAATGTTGATGCTCAAGTCGATGATGGAAATGGTCGGCGTGTTACTAAAGATAGACCCAATATCGTGCTGATCGTTTCCGATGATCAACACTGGGCCGATTATCAGTTTATGGGTAACGAACAGCTGCGGACGCCAAATCTGGATCGATTGGCCCAAGAGAGCTTGGTTTACCGCCGAGGGTATGTGCCGAGTTCATTATGCTGTCCCAGCTTGGCTACCATTCTCACTGGTCTTTATCCCCATCAACATAAAATCACTAGCAACGATCCACCTGTGCCCGCTGGAATGAAGCCGGGTGAATTTCCGAAGTCTCGCGATTTTCGCTTAGGACGGGAACGTATGAATGCGTTCATGCGCCAAGCACCTACATTGCCTCGATTGTTGAGCGAAGTTGGTTATCAAAGTTTTCAAACCGGTAAATGGTGGCAGGGCGATTTTACTTCGGGTGGTTTTACCGCTGGAATGACTCGCGGAGATCGACATGGGGATGCTGGTTTGGATATCGGTCGAAAAACGATGCAGCCAGTTCGAGACTTTATAAAAAAATGCCAGCAGGAGGAGACCCCATTCTTTGTATGGTATGCGCCTTTCCTGCCCCATTCTCCACATAATGCTCCACCTGCGATTCTTGAAGAAAGCAAGAAACGCTGGCAGCCAGGTGATCAGTCAGCCAGGGGGCCATATCTCGCTTGTGTCGAGTGGTTCGATCAGACCGTTGGCGAGTTGATGACAATCCTCAAGGATAGCGATGTGGATGATAATACGCTGGTGATCTATGTCACCGATAATGGTTGGATTTGCGGCGACCGCTTGAATCAATACGGTCCAAGATCCAAACAAAGTCCTTACGATGGTGGAGTTCGAACCCCTATCATGCTGCGTTGGCCAGCCAAGGTTGCGCCAGGTTTTCGAGAGGAAGCGGTAATTTCGATCGATATCGCGCCCACCATTCTCGCATCATTGGGATTGGAAAAAGCTGCAGATATGCAAGGGGTAAATTTGCTGGATCCAGTGGCTGTCAAGAATCGAGGGGCCATCTATGGTGAGTGCTTTACTCACAATGCCGTCGACATCGACCGACCCGAGGCGAACTTGCGTTGGAGGTGGATGATTGAAGGTGACTATAAATTAATTGTGCCCGCTACTCAAAACGAGCCAAATGCGGCAACGGAGTTGTATCGGATCATTGACGACCCATACGAACGGGATGAGGTTTCAAATAAACATCCCGAAGTCGTCGCCAACATGCAAAAAGCGCTAAACGCTTGGTATGCAGGGGAAGTCGCGACTACTAAATAGCCTGAACAGCAGCTTATGGGGCGTTTATTAGTTGGCGATTTAAATCTTTCAGAAGCACTTGGTCTTTGTCGAATCTAGGTTCGGCTCTTGAACATTCAGGATTAGATTCTCTAAAGGTAACAACGACTCGAGCGATCTTAGGGACCCTCGAGTCGCTCTGCTCTTATCCAAGCACTCGACCGTGGTGATCAATTCGTTGAGGCAAAGCTAAACGTTAGATGGTCATAAATGGGATCTCGGTTTAGCATCCTATACGGCTAAGCGCCAGTCAGAGTCACTGGCCGAAATCTTTTTTTACCGAACCGGTTGTTAGCAGGACTGCTGCCCAGATACCGAAGGGGAAGGTAAGTAATCCAAAGCAAGGTATCGCATTGATGAACGCGGCAGTGCGTGCCAGCGCTAAGTTGCTCCGCATCGCCATCGAGATTCCACCGGAAAGTTGAATGAGACCAAGGATAAATCCTAGGATCATACCGACAATGAAGCCGCTGAACCGTGCGTAGTCAATCGTAGCATTCGGAGGAAGGTTCATCAGGGCAATGATCGTTACAACGAATCGTAAGATCGCTCCCCCCACAATCAGCAAGCCCCACAAAGAGATAAATACTGCCGGAATAATATATAACGCTGGGCTTCTTCCGGAGCGTCGATATCCCTGAGCCGCATAGCCACCCCCACCGTATCCGCCACCTGCGTATGCTCCTCCGCCTCCAAAGTTTGCTGGACCGGCATACGGGTTAGCTGCAGGCTGGGACCATGAAGGAGCCGAAGCCGTTTGCATCGCCTGTGCATCACCAATAGCATCCCATAAGCTATTGGATTGACCTTGAGCTGGCATCCCAAACGGATCGGCAGCGGGCGTTGCGCGGGGAGCTTGAGCGGGAGACGGTTTTGGATTGGCAGCACCGCCTCCTCCAGTCATGGGCACAGCGATGCTCCCCTGGCAATTAGGGCACTTTACTGTTTTTCCAGCAGCTGCTTTGGGAGCGCGAAATGATTTGCCACAGCCCGAGCAAGAGATAGGAATATTTTCTGATTTGGTCTGTGAGCTCGCAGGCGCCGGTTTGGCCGTTGCTGCTTGCGCAGCAGGGGCTGGCGCTTTGGGTGCAGCTACCGGTTTAGCAGCAGCTGGTTTGGCTGTGGCGGTCTCTGTAGTCGTCGTGGAAGCTGCAGGAACATCATTCAATGCTTTACACGATGGACAGCGAGCCTTTTTACCTGCGGCGGTGTCCGGAACCTGGAGAGTTTTTTGGCAAGCACTGCAAGTAAGGCGAATAGACATCGAAGAGTAGAAATCAAAAAGGGAGCCAGACGGTGATACGACAAGGGCTGACTAATATTTTATTGCCAAAATAGCCCTGCGGAAATTATTGTTTAACGTCCGCCCGTTGGGAACCGACTTTGACACATTCTGCGTGTAAATCAGCGATATTTAAGAGAATACAGACCATATAGGTCTGGTAGAGGGGACTTAAGATAGGGATTGGTTGTAAGAATGGAGCTTTTAGAAACGTCCTTCGAATCCAAGATAAAACCCAACAAATCCCAAATCGCCGGGGCCACCGGAACTATTACCAACATCGCCCCACCAGCTTGTTTCCCAGCCACCACGAATCATCGGCTCAATAGGGCCAAATTCCGGTAGGGCATAGGTTGTGCCCAAGCGGATGTCCGCAATGGGTAACAGTTGGTCGCGGTACCCTACCTGATCGGTTCGTTGAGGATTAGGGAAGTCGAGATCCTCTCCCGCACGCAGCAACTCTTCCCCTTCACCCACCAGCAGAGATCCACGTAACGCTGCATCCCATTGCCAGCGATCGGTGAGAGATCGGGAAGTGGCTAATGCCATGGTTGGACCGATCCCTCTGACATCTTGTTGGAAGTCGATTGCTCCAGCCAGCGTGTTCGTGTGGCTGTATAAGTGCGCTAAGTAGCGTTGCTCCAGTGAAGCAAAACGCAAGCCGCCTGAGAATAATAACTCAGTAGACCCAAACTGAACGCGTCGCATTAGTTCCAAGTCGATTCGATAGGCTTCAAGTTCCGCATCTGCTGACATGCGTTCGGTCGGCGTTATGGCCGATATGTCAACATTACCGAATGATGGATGCTCAACCCTTCCGAATCCACTATTGGCTGGCTGTAAGGAAAGAGAATTGGACTGACTGGCAAATTGCCACCACGTGGTGCGAATACCGAATCCTTCAATTGTTTCTACGGCAAGCCAAACTTGAGGACTCGAAGTAAAGTCAAAGTCAAATTCATGGTGCTCGATGGAGAACTGTTGCGGTTGCGGTTGAATGCTGCTGGTGAGGGCAGGATTCGATGAGTAAAGCGGTTTAGCCAAGACGACATCGAATCCAGCTCGCCAACTCGCAGTCGACTTAGCAACCGAACTGTCCAGCACATCTTGAGCAAGCGTGCTGCTGGAACTGAGAAAGCAGGTGACAACTAGGCTGCTTGTTAAGAAGAGTGTGACCGAACGCATTTTCAATCAACCTTCCGATAATTAGCCTCTTGTCAGTAAAGGTCGGAGCATCAAAGCTCACGCTGAGACAGATCAGGGCGTCGTGGCATGCTGTCTCCGAAATATGCTTAGATTGATCGGTCGCAGCAAACGCTAGGATCGGAAAAAACGTTTGACTGAGTACAACCCGATTTTTTTGACATATCATCGATTATTCGATATTCTCTGCGTAAATTGCCTATTTTTTGTTGTTCGGGCGA
>JAUMAI010000538.1:9991-12154 GCA_032116775.1 Pirellula sp.
GGTCGGGCGATTGAAAATAAGGCTCCCGGGGGAGGTCATCCTGAGTTTTCAGGGGATCAGGGAGATTGGATTGCCAGGTGCGGGAATGGAGGACTCATCAAATCAACTTTTTTCAGTAACGCTTTCGCAGATTGAACTGGTAGAAGTCGCATGGGCCAAAGATCTTTCATCCGCTTTGAGAAGCTTGAGGCCCGAACTCTAGCGGCCAGTTTTGGTCATGGTCTTGAGTTGTGGTGGGGCATAAATTTATTGCGTGTGTTAGGGTACGAAGGGGCGAATCGATTGGGGGTGAGCTCTGGTCTGATGGCCAAAAACGTCAATCCTCCTTTGGCTTGGAACAGCAATCTCTATCAGTGCGCTTCCGGGCATGCCAACGAAATGGCCGAGCATAATTATTTTGCTCATCCGAGTGCTGTCAGTGGTACTTGGCCCAATCAAAGAGTGCGAGATTCTGGTTACCCATTACCTACGGTTTTAGCGGATGGTCGCAATGATGTTGAAGTCAATCTGGCGGGCTTCGGATTATCAAACCCAGATGCTGCGTTAGTCGAAATATTGCGTGATAATAATGCCCAGACATTACTATTCCCGAATAATACCTCGACTCTCAAGGTCACAGAGTCGGCCGTTGGATTTGCGAGTTCACCGGAATCTAGTTTCGATCATTATTGGACGCTTTTGATTGCCGGGCGTAGCCAAGGTGAGCGATTCCTTACGGGAGTCGTGTACAACGACAGCAATAACAATAAGCTTTTCGACGCCGGAGAAGGGATTGGTGGGATAAAGGTTCAAAGCGGCGAGTTAGCTGTGACGACAACCGAGCATGGAGATTATGCACTGGCTGTTGGAGGTGGTAGGCATAATCTTGAGTTCACTTCCGCGGCTGGAGTCTTACTGGCTAAAGCGACAGTTGTTGTCGGAGAAAAGTCGATCGCAGTCGATTTGCGACAAGATGACGCTGCAGTCGAAATAAACTACCGCATCAGATCGGTGTGGACCAATCATGATATTCATGTTGACGTCAACCGAGATCGAAATGTCAATGCGATCGATGCATTAGTTGTTATTAATCATCTTAATCGTAATGGGTCAGGCCTATTGGGCGATGGCTCTGCAAATCAAATACCAGCCAATGCAATTGACACTACCGGGGACAGTTATGCGAGCGCTATTGACGCTCTAGTGGTCATTAATCATCTAAACCGTCAGTGATCTCTGTCTTCGCCTATTCCTGGCAGTTCAATTTATGTGCCGCAGAAGGTTTGGTAACATGCTTGGGTGGCAGGAGGTGGTTGCCTATATTCAGCCAATTCAGGTCTGGATTCATAAGGTTTTGAAAGAACTGCGAGCAATTGCTTTAGAGGTTCTAGGTTATCATTCTGTTCGGCAGCCGAAAGTGCTTCTTCAACTTTGTGATTTCGTGGAATGAAGTACGGATTCACTCGATTCATACGTTCTGCTATCACCTCGAACGACTGATTTTCGGCAGACAATCTTTGCTGCCATCTTGTGTACCAATTCTGGAGAGCTGCTATTTGGTACGTCGGTGAGGAGATGGCAGAGGGATCGCCGAGGTCGCGGAACGTGTTGACGAAATCAAGCTTGGAGGTTTGCATGACTTCCAGCAGTCCGTGAATGAGTGCCAGGTCATCCGGGTGTTCGATGGCAAGCCCGATCTTCGCTCTCATCGAATTAAGCCAAGAGCGTTCATAGATAGGTGGGAACTCGTGAATCACTTTAGTTGCCGCTTCGATAGCCTTTTCCTGTAACGGATGAATTAGCGGGAGGAGCGTTTCCGCAAATCTTGCCAAGTTCCATTGGCCAATCACTGGCTGATTCCCATATGCATACCTTCCATAATCATCGATCGAACTGAAAACGGTCTCTGGATGGTAGTCATTCATGAAAGCGCATGGGCCTTAGTCAATGGTCTCGCCGGCTATCGACATATTGTCGGTGTTCATGACACCATGAATAAAGCCAACACCTTGCCACTTGGAGATCAGAGAAGCTTGTCGCTCTGCGACCTGCATTAACAGCTGAAGATATTTTTCTTCTGCATTCGCCAAGTCAGGGTAGTGTCGAGCAATGGTGTAATCCGCCAGTAGTTGAAGCTGCGATATCTCTTTTCGAGTGGCGACATACTGAAAAGTGCCCACTCGA
>JAUMAI010000539.1:0-8515 GCA_032116775.1 Pirellula sp.
AGCCGCAACGGCGAATCGTCTCCGGCTAAAAATGGTTTGGTTCCGGACTCGTTTTTAAAAGCGGTTGCGGCTTCGCGACGCTGGTTCAGTTGAAATGATGGATTGTTTCTCTCTACCTTCGACCCAGAGGTGTCAAGCTATGGAAGGCTTGTTTTTAACGGTATTAGGCATAGTCCCCTGGATTGTTCCACTGCTGGCAACAGTCGGTTTAGTCTTCGCTAGGAGTTGTCAGGCTCCCAGCTTACGAAAGGTGGGAGAGTGTGTTTTCTTTTCCGCTTTGCTGCTCGTGGCCGGCGCGACTTTGCACACCGTCTATTGCAACCAACCGTACTGGTTGATGCATACTTCCAGCTTAGCAATTATGACCGTCGGTGCGGTGATCAGGTGATTGAAGCTCACGGTTTGCGAAGCATTTGCGCTCTTGCTGTAATTCGGTAACGCAGCGCAAGGCTGAACGCCGCTTTGTCAGTTGGCAGGATCTTAAATGCGAAGCTCTTCATGAGTCTTCCTCGGCGATTGGGAGTGTGATGGGAGAGATGGTTCTCTCCCTCGCTCCTAACATCGCTGATGATCTTCTTTAATGCTGTGCCCAATCTCGCCTTCACCGAGCTGCGAGTGCTTATAGTTCTTGGGGAATCACCGGGCGGCACGCGACAGGAGTGGCTCTGTGTTCACTGGTTTGCTGGGCCTTTCCCCGTCACTTGAGGCTGCGGCCTACTTCCCTCCTCTCCCCTGCCCATCTCTAACGCATCGCTCGCAAAGCCTGTATACTGGCCGCCGGTGAAGTTGTCGTTCAAGCTTGACGCTGGAGTCTTGCGCTATGCGGTCGGTCCAACATGCTCGTCATAGGGCGTGGGGCCCAGGGTGATACTTGCATAGTCAGGTGATAAACAAAGCTATTTCGAGGATGCAGGGTGTCATGAGGCGATTTAGTTTATTGTTGTCGGCACTGCTGCTGGCAACATCGATGTTCTTCGGGTTGGGGAGTCGGTGTTTAGCACAAGCCTTACCTGCTGAGGTTGCTCAGGCGTTGCAGGTTATCGCAAAGGTTCAGCCCAACGGCGGTGGGCACGCGGAGGCGGTGCAGGCCGCAGGCCAACTGAGTCAGCTACCCCCAGCGCAAATTGTTGCAGTGCTAGAGGCGTTTAAAGGGGCCAACCCGTTAGCTAAAAATTGGTTGATGGGAATTGTGGGAGCGATAGCTCGTAAGCATGACAATTTGCCGAGCGAATCGTTGGAGCGTTTCTTGAATAGCCAAACGAACGATGCCGACGCCCGTTATTGGGTGTTTGAATACCTTACCAATGGCAAGCCAGAGTTGAGAAGCAAGTGGCTCGAGAGCATGACCGCAGATACGAGTTTAGATATTCGTTATTTGGCGGTCGCCCAGAAATTGGAGTCGCTTAAGTCGGTCGAAAGCAGCGACAAAGTCGCCGTTTATCGCAGCTTATTGGAAGACGCTCGGCATCCTGAGCAGCTTAAAGAAATCACGGCCAAGCTGCGAGAGGCTGGTGAGGGTGTCGACTTGGCTCGTCAATATGGCTTCTTAATGTCATGGAAGCTCGTTGGGCCGTTTGATAATCGTAATGAAGCCGGCTTCGATGTTGTTTACGCTCCCGAAGAAAAGTACCTGGCAGCACCGGGGCAAATGCCTGCTGGGAAGTTTGGTGGCAAAGAAGGAAAAGAGTTGTCGTGGATTGATGGCACTACCGATTCCGATGATGGCATGTTGAATATCAATCCGCTGTTCAATAAGGAAAAAGGTGCCATTGTTTATGCCTTCGCCGAGTTCGACGCAGCCGAGTTCGACGCAGCCGAGTCAGTAGCAGCCGATATTCGTTTGGGCTGTATCAATGCCAACAAGGTTTGGGTTAATGGTCAAGAAGTGACGTCCAACAAGGTTTATCACGCCGCTTCCTCGATCGATCAGTACATCGGTCAAGCCAAGTTGTTGAAGGGCAAGAACACGATACTCATCAAGGTTTGCCAAAACGAGCAAACTGAATCCTGGGCGCAGGATTGGCAGTTTCAGCTTCGTGTTTGTGATGCGACTGGCAAGGCAATACTGGCTACCGATCGAGTAGCCAACCCTGTTAAAGCCAGCGCCAAGAAATAGGTACTTCGTGATCAGTTGCTTAAGGAATACAAGAGAATGTTCGTCAATTTATTCTTCAGTTCACGAGTCCTGGGCGGAAGTTGTGCGACAGCGATGCGGCGAGGCTATGTCGCATTGCTCGTGGCAGGTACTGCAGCGCTCACCTGTGTGAGTATGGCCGAAAGTGTTTACGCAGACTGGCCCGTTTTTCGCGGTGTTGGTGGCAATGGTGTCGTGTTGGATGCGGACGTTCCGACGGAGTTCGGGGGTGACTCGCAAAAAGCGATCGCTTGGAAAGTCGCTTTGCCGGGCCGCAGTGTGGGTGGGCCAATTGTGGTTGGCAAGAAGGTTTTTACATCGAGTGCGGGGGGCGTTGATGCCAAGCGTTTGACGGTTAGTTGCGTCGACACCGAAACGGGCAAGTTGTTGTGGGAACAAGCTTTTCGTGCGACCGGTCGTACCTTTTTTTATCCCACCAGTTCTAATGCCGCTCCGACCCCTTGTTCTGACGGCAAATCGGTCTTCGCTTTTTACAGCTCGAATGATTTGATCTGTCTGGATGTGGACGGCAATTTGGTCTGGTATCGAGGTTTGGCTTATGACTTTCCCAAGGCAGGTAATGATATCGGCATGAGCAGTTCGCCAACGGTTGCTGGAGATGCGGTGATCGTGCAGGTGGAGTGTCAGGGAGAGTCGTTCGCGATGGGATTAGATAAAAGAACCGGCAAGACTCTCTGGAAAATGCCGCGACCCAATGAAGCTAATTGGGCCAGTCCTGTTACGGTCAAGCTTCCCGGAGGCCAAGAGGCTGTCGTTCTGCAATGCCGCGAAAGCTTGATGCTCGTCGAGGCGAATACGGGTGAGAAAATTTGGGAAATGGATATCCCCTGTCAATCCATACCTTCGTGCACGGTCAGCGGGGCAAATTTGGTAGTTCCCGGGAACAATGGAGTCCATGTGTTGGAGTTGGGCGATAGTAAGGTTGAACCCAAGAAGTTGTGGAATAGCAACAAAATCAATCCAGGTAGCGGAAGTGCCGTAGTGCGCAACGGCACGCTCTATGCACTTAATGGTAGCGTCTTGGTCTCGGCCGATTTGTTAAGCGGTGAAGAGGGATGGAAGCTTCGCTTGCCAGATGCTGGCCAATTGTGGGCAACTCCTGTGATTGCTGGTTCGCGGCTGTACGCGTTCACTCAAGATGGCGATTGCTTTGTGGTTAATCTTCCCGATGGAGCCGATGGTAAGGGTGAGGTAATCGCTAGAAACTCGCTGGGGGAAGCGGTTTACGGCACTCCTGCGATCGATGGAAATGCTCTTTATGTTCGCAGTTACGACCACCTCTGGAAAATCGCAAAGTAACTTGGCTGATGTGACTTGGGCGATGTAACGTAGACTGACTGGTTTCGGGTTTCGTTGGGGCACTGCCAAAGTGGTGGCTTGATTCGCGTGCTCGGAATCGCAATCACCTTGAGTATTAAAGTTAGGGCGGGATGGTGGAGATCGCGGTTGTACCAACAGTTGGGCAGGTGCAGGGATGCATTCGGCCCCCAGGCTCCAAAAGCATTTCCAATAGGGCGCTTGTATGCGCCGCATTGGCCTCTGGCAAAACGGAATTAACTGGCTTGCTAGTCAGTGAAGATACCGAGGTTATGGTCGATTGTTGGCATCGCTTAGGCGTCCATGTCGAGCCCGCCAAACTTTCCGGAGGAGAAGGCCGCGACGAAGTCGATTGGACGCATGTTTCGGTCGCCGGTTGCGCGGGAAAACTTCCCGAGAAAAAAGCCGATTTGTTTGTGGCTAACAGCGGAACGACGATCCGTTTCCTCACCGCAGCATTGTCTGCGTGTGAAGGCGATTTTATTCTCGATGGGGTCGCGCGAATGCGGCAGCGGCCTATCGGGGACTTGTTGCAGGCACTGCAAAGTGCCGGCGTGCAGGCAACTAGCGTTAACGAATCCCATCCCGATTGTCCTCCTGTCCGGCTCGTCGCAACAGGTTTGCCTGGTGGTCGGATCGAAGTCGATGGTGATGTGTCTAGTCAGTTTCTGAGCGGCTTATTACTGGCAGCTCCATACGCGCGATCGGAATTGGAGTTGGTTGTTCGAGGCGAATTGGTCTCCAGGCCCTACGTCGACATGACCGCGACTGTAATGCGAGATTTCGGGGCCGATGTACGAAGTCTTTCTCAAGACCGTTGGCTCGTGCGTCCCTCCGGATATCAGGGCCGTCTGTATGACATCGAGCCCGATGCTTCGGCGGCTAGTTATTTCTGGGCAACAGCTGCGATCACTGGCGGGGAGGTGACTGTCCAGGGGCTTTCCGCCAAGTCGCTTCAAGGTGATGTGCACTTTTGTGATGCCTTGCAGCAAATGGGTTGTGCGGTGACTTGGGGCGAGAATTCGATTACCGTCCGCGGAGGAGAGCTGCGCGGAATCGACATCGAAATGTCCAGCATCAGCGACACCGTACAGACTCTTGCTGTCGTGGCCTTGTTCGCCAAAGGAAAAACGCGCGTTCGAGGAGTGGCTCATAATCGTTTCAAAGAAACCGATCGGATTGGGGATCTGGCGACCGAACTTAGAAAGCTCGGAGCCGAGGTCCAGGAGCATGATGATGGTCTAACGATTCATCCGGCTGACTATCGACCGGCTCGATTGGCAACCTACTCGGATCACCGAATGGCGATGTCTTTTGCCCTAGCGGGTCTGAGGATTGAAGGAGTGGAAATTGAGAACCCAGGTTGCACGAATAAAACCTACCCTCATTTTTTTGAGGATCTGTCACGATTGATTGGCAAATCCGTCGTTCGACAACTGCTCGGATAGTTGACTCCCCCGGTCTTAAGTCGTGGGGCCTAACCTAGAAGCCGTTTTGGGGCTGGTCTGAGAAGTCGTTTTGCCAGTGATGATTCAGTAGGTATTGGTCTGCTCGATCGAGCAGCGAGTCAATTTGGCGATCGGTAACGTGGGCGTTCGGACGCAGGGTGGCCACAAAGTGCGCATTGCAATGCTGACAGCACACCTCTTTGCCAATAAGTTCGACGCGTATTTCGAGCATCCGGCCACAGGTTGGGCAAGAGCCAGCAAAATAAGTGGCTTTGGTCATGGCATTCTCTCCATTGAACCCGCCGGGCCACAAAAACAGAAATGTGTTGAGACGAGATTGGTCTTGCGCAAAAAGTAAGCCGGCTTCTTCTTCCCGCTTCTCCTGCTTGGGGAGGTATTTTGGTGATAACAAGATCCTTTGTCAATGCCTTAAGGATGCTTGGTCTTCCCTTGATGCTTTTTAATGTCGGCTGTGCTCCACCGAAACTTTCGTAGAATGGCCTGTTTTTAGGCTTCCGGCAGGACTGCCAGCCGCAGGAATTGCCGACCTACTAAAGACTCGTTTTCTGAAAAAAAGAGGAAACGAGACTGCCTCTTAGTGGGGGTGTGGTTGTGTTTTCGGGGATGCGTTTCTCAAGCGGTGGTGTTCGCCGAGTGTCTTCCAGGGGCCTGATGCGAAACGGCCAATCGCATGGTAAAACGGCAAACGGCTGTGAGGTAATGGCCGAGGCTGTTTCTTCGCGGCGCTGCGGTCAAGTTTTAGCCAAGTTGAAAGGGTGCAAGATGCGAGTTGTGTTAGCGGAAGACCGAGATTCGATGGGGCGTCATAGTGCAGCTAAGGCGGCTGAAATACTTCGCAAGGCCATTGCGGCTAAAGGGAGTGCTCGGCTGATCGTCGCCACTGGTTCTTCGCAGTTTGAGGTTTTGTCGCATTTGGTCGCCAGCCCTGGAATCGATTGGAGCAAAGTTGATGGTTTTCACTTGGATGAATACATCGGTGTAAGCCGATCGCATGCAGCGTCGTTTTGCGGCTATCTGCAACAGCGATTTGTCGACAAGGTGCCGCTAAGGTCCTTTCATTATCTCGATGGGACACGAGATCCTCGCGATGTAGTGCGCGAGGCCTCGGCGCTCATTACTGAGCAACCGGTCGATTTGGCCATGGTTGGCATTGGGGAAAATGGTCATTTGGCATTCAACGATCCTCCGGCCGATTTCGAGACGGAGAGTCCTTACATCATTGTGGCATTGGATGAGGCCTGTCGAATGCAGCAAGTTGGCGAGGGGTGGTTTCCAGATTTAGCATCTGTGCCGACGCACGCCATCAGTATGTCGATTCGCCAAATCATGAAGACCAAGCACATCATTTGCAGTGTGCCCGATTCACGCAAAGCGTTGGCGGTTAAAAACTCGGTTGAGGGTGGCGTGACTCCAGCCGTTCCTGCTTCGATTTTGCAGCAGCATGCGGCTGTGGAACTGGTTATCGATCGTGCGGCGGCCGAAAATTTCAGTGCAAGCACGTTAGCTCAGGTGACTCGGGTATGAGCATGGCTGTGGCTGGAGGGACTGAAAAAGAGCTATGTGTGGGGACTATTGACCTACAGATCAATGGTGCTTTCGGTGTTGATTTTGCTTCTCCAGCGTTGACGCTTGAGCAATTGGAAAACTGCTGCACGTTGTTGCGACAGGAGGGTGTCTCAGCAATATTGGCAACCATCATCACCGACACGATCCCCAATCTTTGCCGGGCTTTGCAGCATTTAAACGTCCTGAGAAGTCAAAGTTCATTGATCGCTGATGTGATTCAAGGCTTTCATGTCGAGGGGCCTTTTCTCAGCGATCAGCCTGGTTTTGTGGGGGCACACGACCCGCAACGGACCGCGGAGGCAACGATCGATGCGGCCGAGTCTTTATTCGAGGCCGCGTCGGGGCGATTGAGGTTGGTAACACTCGCTCCAGAGCGTGATCGTCGCGGTGAGGTTACGAAGTGGTTCACCGGTCAGGGAGTGGTAGTGTCGATTGGGCACTCGAATGCCAGTTTAGAGGAGCTTGATCAGGCGATTCGGTCAGGTGCCAGTTTGGTGACTCATTATGGCAATGGTTGTCCGCTGCAACTAGCAAGGCACGATAATATCTTGCAACGACTGTTGTATTTTGCAGACGCGCTCACTTTTACGATGATCGCCGACGGGGTGCATCTTCCCAAATTCTTTTTAGAAAATTTGTTGCGGGTGATCGGCCAAGATCGCTTGGTTGTGGTTAGTGATGCCATTCTCGCTGCCGGTTGTGGGGCTGGAGATTATGAATTGGCTGGTCGGCCGATTCGAGTCGGAGTGGATGGTATTCCTAGAACTCCGGACGGATTGTACTTGGCAGGCTCTGGCTGGACCCAACGTACCATGGATCATTGGATGGCGACTGAGTTGGGGTGGGATCAGAGGTTGCGGTATCAACTGTTAGTAGCCAATCCGGCAAAAGTATTGGGCATCTGAGATAGAGATCGAGATCTCATGAGTGCGATCTCGATCGAAAATGCCTGGGCCGAGCGAGTGTCAGGTTGGGAGTTGTGCCGAGCAGACAGGGGTAGCAAGGGGCACTCATATCCGGAGTTGTCTTTCCCCTAACGCTGTACTCTGGCACGGTGCAAGCCGATTGCCGCAGACGATTTGGGGCTATGAATGCCGCAGTAAAACTAGGCTGCCGATGAACTGGTGCGGGAGGTAGCCGGAGAAACATTCGTCCGGCCATCAATCGACGGAAAACGTTTGTTGAAAAACAGGCGTTCTAGCCAACTGGCTTTCCGCAGTCGGGGATCATCCGCGGAAATGACGTGCGTTTTTCCTCGCCGCGTCTTAACAACCAATTGCCCGTCATTGCGGATCTCTGTGACTAACCAATACTTATCGACTTGGTAGGAATAAAGTTCTCCATGGGGCGCCGGAGCGATGTTCTTGGCTCTTGGGCCTGGATTGACACCAAATTTATCCAGTGTCAAAACGACTTTGTCGCCCACGCAAAACTGTTTTTTTCCCATTCGGTTTTCCCCTTGGCCAGCGTTGGACGCTAAACGAAATGACACGGCGTCGGAACAATCTCGGTGGATCTTGCAACCCCCATCGAGAACCCCCACCTATTTTTATTAATAGTTTTTGTCTTAACACTCGTCCAGCCGAACTTCATCAAGAGATGATGAATAAAGGTTTTTTTTCTGTTTTTTTCGGCTCAATGAAAGCATTGCGAATCGATAGGCTGCTTTGACACTGTCACAATGAGTGACCGCTGGCTGTAGTCAGACGGTACAAATCGAGGTTAGGCGACATCAGGAGAGATACCAAAGATGGGTCGGCCAAAGAGAGTTTTGTTTGTTTGCTTGGGTAATATTTGTCGTTCGCCAGCCGCCGAAGGTGTGTTAGTTGAGTATTTGAAACGAGTAGGTCTGGAAGGTGCTATCGAGGTCGACTCGGCGGGTACGGCCAGCTATCACATCGGGAAAATGGCTGACGCAAGGATGCGTGAAGCTGCTTCAAGACGCGGATTTGCATTAACGAGCAAGGCTCGCCTATTATCGCCTCGTGATTTAACGCATTTTGATCTC
>JAUMAI010000540.1:0-2502 GCA_032116775.1 Pirellula sp.
GGGAAATTCCGTGAATAATCGCCTAGGACGACCCTTGTGCCTTGTTGCAAAGCGAATCAGGGAAGGTTAGCTTGGGACACTGTTTCGGCACGCACCCTCTAAGTTCTCGGTACCACAAGGTACTTGAGCTGTATCGATACTACCACCGCCCCTTGGATAACCGTGGAAAACATTCGACAAACCACAATGAACTCGTTTGGAAAGCAATTCGAGGTTTTGACGAGCTTTTCGCCAATGCCATGGCAGGCTAGGCTGTTCCGAGAGCACTTTTTCGAAGGCTCTATTCCGCCGTCATGTTCTATTCCTACTGGGCTGGGTAAAACCAGCATTATCGCCGTTTGGCTATCAGCGTTGTGTCACGGAGCCAAGGTGCCGCGCCGGTTGATTTATGTTGTCAACCGACGAACCGTTGTAGATCAAACGACCGAAGAGGTCGTTCGCTACGCCGAGATTTGCAACGCACACGAGCTATTTGCTGAATTTCGGTCCAAATTCGGTGCTTTAAAGCTCAGCACACTTCGTGGTCAACTGGCCGATAACGGAGAGTGGTGCGAGGACCCATCGATTCCGGCCGTGATCTGCGGTACGGTTGATATGATTGGAAGCCGCTTACTGTTCAGCGGATATGGTATCGGACGCGGTAAGCGACCGTTACACGCAGGCTTTCTTGGTCAAGATTCGTTACTTATTCATGATGAAGCGCACCTGGAACCAGCTTTTCAAGAATTGACCGAGACAATCCAAAAGCAACAGCAGCAGGAAGCATCCGTGCCATGGCCCAAACTAAAAGTCCTGTCTTTGACTGCGACGAGCAAGTTTCAGTCGTCGTTTCAATTGGACGAAAAAGACTATCAAAATCAAGTCGTTCGAACACGAATCGATTCGGTAAAGAAGATTGCGATTCACGAGCTCAATGATTCAAAGAAGCCAGCCAAGGAACTAGCGGCCAAGGCGTTAGAGTTCAAAGACTCCGGTAGTGCCATACTGTTGTTTGTTTCAAGCGTCGAAGCTGTTCTCGAAATCCAAGCAATACTTGAGAAAGCGAAATTGGCAGGCAACATCGTTACACTGACTGGGACGATGCGTGGACAGGAACGCGACGAATTGGTCCTTAACCGTACCTTCGCACGGTATCTGAATAACCCTCAAAGTGGTGCAACAGCAGGGACTGTCTACCTTATATGTACCAGCGCTGGCGAAGTTGGTATTAACATATCTGCTGACCATATGATTTGTGATTTGAGCACTTTTGAAAGCATGGCGCAAAGGTTGGGTAGGGTTAATCGATTCGGTTTACGTGACGATTCTCAAGTTCATGTATTTCACCCGGCGGAGAAGGCGTGGGATGAGAAAGATCCCTTGTCCGTCCCAAAACATAAAACACTAGGGGTCCTTAGGCACCTGCTAGATGGAAATGCGAGCGCAAGCCCCAGAGCGCTTGCGGATCTACCGAATCAGCTTAAAAGTGACGCATTCGCTCCCGATCCAGTCATTCTTCCTGCAACAGAAAGATTATTCGATGCATGGTGTCTTACTTCCGTTGTTGAGGCCTTGCCCGGTCGACCACCCGTGGAACCGTACATCCATGGTCTAACGGAATACAAATTGCCTGAAACACATTTTGCGTGGCGTAACGATGTCGAATTGCTGAGGCACGACACAGTGACCGACTTGCAGCGACGCGAGTTGCTCGACTCGTACCCACTCCTCCCTCGTGAGTTACTTAGAGAGCCTAGTTACCGAGCGATCAAGCATTTGCATTCAATTGCAAATAGAAATCCCGATGGATTTGCATGGCTCATAGATATGGCGGGAAACGTGACCGAACGACCGCTGGCTTTTTTTCTAGACAAAACGAATAAAGATGTCATTGAGGGAGCAACAATCGTCCTTTCGCCGAGAAGTGGAGGACTGAACATCTCTGGGATGCTCGACGGAGCATCCACAATCGCCAACGACGTATCTGAATCGACTGATCGCGTTCGTATAACCGACGATGGGCATTCAGATAGTCGATCAGTTGCATTGCATGAGGTTTACAGCGTCGCGATCCCATCGGTGGATGAGGAAATCGGGCCGAAAATGATCCGCTGGTTTGCCAATCGAAATACTGGAGAGACTGTATCGAAAAGACCGGTTGAATGGCAGGTGCACGTTGCCGATGTCGAAAATAAAATGCGGGAGATCGTTAGCAGGCTCGATCTGGGAGATTCGTTGAATCGATGCCTGATGACTGCCGCGCGGTATCACGATCACGGAAAACAACGATCTGTTTTTCAAAAGATTTTGGGTAATCACAGTTATCCGAACCTTTGTCTGGCGAAATCGGGGAGGCAGAGCGGCATGAGGATCGAAGAGCGATATCGGCACGAATTTGGCTCACTGCACGATTTGCCTAACGCAAATGAACTGGGCGTATCCGACGAGGAAAGAGAGCTCGTGCTGCATTTGATCGCCGCGCATCATGGGCGAGCTCGACCTCATTTTCCGAAAGAGGAGGTC
>JAUMAI010000541.1:0-6354 GCA_032116775.1 Pirellula sp.
CATCAGACTCTTGTTCGCTTAGGACCTCCGTGAGCGTTCCCACGATCCGTTCAACCAACTGCCGCTGCTTCTCGGCGGCATCCGAACCGCGATGCAAAGCCAAGCTCGAAGCAATCAACCGCTCTAAATACTGAGCGAGAACCGAATGTGACTCCTCCGAGTCCACCGGCGCAACCGCTATCAGACGCGGATCGCCCAGTCGAGCAATCTCCGATTCGATAGCCTTCGTCAGCAAATGGTCGTAAAGCCCTGGTTCCACTACCGTTCTTTCCCAACTTTCATGATTCACATCGCTGACAGCCAATTGATACCGAAGTTAGCTCAGAAACCTGAAGAAATGCTTGAGCTAGTGACCAAAGGTGTCACTAGCCACGGCTATCTTCCGAGATGAATTGATGTCCATGCTAGCAAATACCTGTAGACTTCGATAGACTTTGAGCCATCCATTCGGGGGTGCAAGTAAGGACTCAATGATGAAAACCAAACTTAGTGAGTATGTGAAAGTAGCCGAAGCAGCGGAAATCTTGGGAGTCTCGCAGGGAACTGTGAGAACTTGGGCGGAGGCAGGGAAGCTGCCCATGCACAAGAATCCGGCCAACGGTTACCGGCTCTTTTTGAGACGTGACTTGGAGGCATTTTTAGAGCAGTGTGCCAGGCCATACGTCACAAAACCAAGATAAACGCTCGTAAAAGACGCAGGGAATTTAAAGCGCGATGTCCAATCCATTTTTTGATCAGCCGATCCTAAATTCACCCTACGCCTATCCATCTAGACATTGGGAGTTAGACGAGAGCGGCCAGCCGACACAGAAGATCGTCGATACACGTCGCAAAGCGGAGTTCATCACTCCAATTCCGAAACCCAAGAAGCGCAAGAAGAAAAGCGCAGAACAGCTCGAGTTTGCTCTCGATGAGGGGCATGGACTGTCGACGAGTGACCAGCAATACGATGCGACCTCAGTGATTAACCAAGTTCGGCGGCTGGTTGAAGAATGGCGTGCGATTCCGAATCCATCAAATTGGCACGTGACTCCTGAAACAGCACGTCTATTGCAACATTGGAGGCACCACGAGTTCAGTGGCGTGCGTCCGTTCTTTTGCCAAGTGGAAGCAGTTGAAACAGCCATCTGGTTGACAGAAGTTGCAGCCAAGAGCAAAGAAGGCAAGCGACTATTGGATCACTTAGATCGTGCCAATCGTGACGCGAACCCGGAGATCATGCGTCTAGCGCTCAAACTCGCAACAGGCGCTGGTAAAACAACGGTTATGGCAATGTTGATTGCTTGGCAAACTGTCAATGCTGTTCGACGCCCAAACACCAAGACATTCACACGCGGGTTTCTAATAGTTGCACCAGGCTTGACGATTCGAGATCGCTTGCGTGTCTTACAGCCGAACGATCCAGATAGCTACTACAAAACTCGCGAGATCGTCCCAAGCGACATGCTCGACGACATTGGTCGAGCCAAGATCGTCATAACAAACTATCACGCCTTTAAACTCCGAGAACGAGTGGAGTTATCGAAAGGCGGTCGCCAACTGCTGCAAGGTCGAACAGGAGACGAACTTAACACGCTCGAAACCGAAGGCCAGATGATCCAGCGCGTCATGCCAGACCTGATGGGCCTAAAGAACATCCTTGTCTTGAATGATGAGGCACATCACTGCTACCGCGAGAAGCCACTTGAAGCGGACGATGAGGAGCTAAAAGGGGATGATAGGAAAGAGGCGGAAAAGAACAACGAAGCCGCTCGTCTATGGATCTCTGGTCTTGAAGCCGTCAATCGAAAGCTCGGAGTAGCACGCGTATTTGATCTATCGGCAACACCGTTCTTTCTTAGTGGCTCTGGCTATGCCGAAGGAACTCTGTTCCCTTGGACGATGAGTGACTTCTCGCTGATGGATGCCATCGAATGCGGAATTGTAAAGCTGCCACGGGTTCCTGTTGCGGAGAACATTCCGGGCAATGAAATGCCCATGTTCCGCAACCTATGGGAGAACATTCGAAAAGACATGCCTAAGAAAGGTCGCGGGCAAGGCGAAGAACTAGACCCACTGAAGCTACCTACACGCCTTCAAACGGCTCTTCAGGCTCTCTATGGGCATTATGAAAAGACATTCAAAATGTGGCAGGAGGCTGGCATCAACGAACCTCCATGTTTCATCGTCGTTTGCCAGAACACTGCCATCTCAAAACTGATCTATGACTACATCTCCGGTTTCCATCGCAAGAACGAAGATGGTACTTCGCAACTCGAAAACGGTCGTTTAGCGCTCTTCCGAAACTTTGATGATGTCACCGGCAACCCTCTGCCTCGCCCCAATACTCTGTTGATCGATAGCGAACAGCTCGAAGCTGGCGACGCTTTGGACTCAAACTTTCGTGAGATTGCGGGCGACGAAATCGAGCGATTCCGCCGCGAAATTGTCGAACGCACCGGTGACGCTCGTGCAGGTGACAAAATCACCGATCAAGAACTTCTACGCGAAGTCATGAACACGGTCGGCAAACCTGGGCAGTTAGGTGGTTCCATTCGCTGTGTCGTTTCCGTTTCGATGCTTACGGAAGGCTGGGATGCGAATACTGTGACCCACGTTCTGGGCGTCCGAGCGTTTGGTACGCAACTACTCTGTGAACAAGTGATCGGTCGAGCACTCCGCCGTCAATCGTATGAATTGAACGAAAATAATCTCTTCAACGTCGAGTACGCCGACGTATTCGGCATCCCATTTGACTTCACAGCCAAGCCTGTAATTGCACCACCGCAGCCACCACGCGAAACCATCCAGGTCAAGGCAGTAAGGCCTGAACGTGATCATTTAGAAATTCGATTCCCTCGCGTCGAAGGTTACCGAGTCGAGTTACCCGAGGAACGCCTTTCTGCCGACTTCAATGACGATTCAACGTTGGTTCTCACGCCGGACTTGGTCGGTCCATCCATCACTCAGAACTCCGGCATCATCGGCAAGTCGGAGGACATGAGTCTTCAGCACTTGGACAAGGTTCGCCAATCAACAATTCTCTTTGAAGTAACGAAACGTTTGATCTACACCAAGTGGCGTGATCCAGGTGAGGAGCCCAAGCTTCATCTTTTTGGCCAACTGAAACGCATCACCAAGCAATGGCTGGACAACCATCTGGTATGCAGAGGTCAAGACATTTACCCGGGCCTTTTACTGTACCAAGAGCTCGCCGACATGGCCTGCGAAAAGATCACGCGCGGTATCTCTGAGCACTTCAAAGACGAGCGTCCGGTCAAAGCGTTACTCGATGCCTACAACCCAACCGGCTCGACAGCGTTCGTGCGATTTAATACGAGCAAGACTGATCGCTGGGAAACGAGTTCGAATTATTCTCATGTGAACTGGGTCATTCTTGATAGCGAATGGGAAGGTGAATTCTGCCGCGTTGCTGAATCCCATCCTCGGGTTCGAGCCTACGTCAAGAATCACAATCTTGGCCTAGAAGTTCCTTATCGCTTTGGCAGCGAGAACCGCAAGTACCGACCGGACTTTATCGTTCTGATCGATGATGGACACGGTCCTGATGATCTCCTACACCTGATCGTCGAAATCAAGGGCTACCGACGCGAAGATGCCAAAGAGAAGAAGGCCACCATGGACACCTACTGGGTCCCCGGGGTCAACAACCTCGGTACCTATGGTCGTTGGGCATTCGCTGAGTTCACCGATATCTACGAAATCGAATCGGATTTCAAAGCCAAGGTGGAGCAAGAGTTCAATACGATGATCGCTCAGTTTTCTGAATCTGTTGCACTCGCGGGGAGTTAGTCATGGCGCAGCGCATAAAATTTCCATTGCAACATATTTCCGTACGAGTTCCTTGGCATGATAACCTTTGGAACGGTACCGTGTGTCTAAATCCTGCTAGGAATACGTCATGCCTAAAACTCAAAAATATTGCAGATGCAAAGAATGAGGCTGCCGAACTCTCCATTGCTGGTCAGGCCCTGAAAGTATTGGACCAGGCGGACTTCCCACCTTGTGCAACGGAGCGGGGAGCCTTCATGGCAGACTTCGCGTTTTCTCGGCTGCACAATCATCCGTACAGCAAGCAAAATAAGCCTTCTCATCAACACTTTATCCCAACCCCAGTACATTACCCAGCGTTTTCTGCGGGCGCGCTTCCTTTCCGTTGGATGATGAAAGGATTCGTTTACGGCGATGACAAAGGTAAGCGAGGCCTTCAAGCCGACTTTCCTCTTGAATCAATCACTGAAGAACGCGAGCCAAACGTCGAAGAACTCGGCTTCGAATCAAGCTGGTTTCAGGACCAGCAGAATCAAGGAGACCTTCTTGAGTGCTTTTGGAACCACGTGCGTCAAGAAGAATCACTCATCTTTTTTTATGCGAAACAAGTTCCACTTGTAGAAGATACCGGTAGAAGAGTCATCGTTGGAGTTGGTCGCGTCAAGTCGATCGGTGATCTAATCGAATACTCTTATAGTGGAAGTCCCAAAGGGAAGTTACGAAGCTTGA
The DNA here is from genome assembly GCA_032116775.1 of Pirellula sp. GTDB lineage: Bacteria > Planctomycetota > Planctomycetia > Pirellulales > Pirellulaceae > JAFLCP01. The sequence continues at coordinate 4,501 of JAUMAI010000541.1, forward strand.
TTTGGGAAAGGATGATCGGTCACTCCATTCGAGATACTTTCGACGATGGATTCTTATTGCCATATCATCAGGCTCTTGAAGCCTCGGACGATGGCCGTAACTTTGACCCTGCAGAAGTCGTAGCATTCGCGCCCGAAGAGCGATTCGTTGAGTTTTCTTATGCAACAGAGCACGTAGGGCATGACGCTGCAATTAGTGCGTTAATCTCCTGCAGAGCCGCGTTACTGCGCTCCGCAGAACTCTTTGATGTCAGTATCAAAAAGCAAGAGTTATGGATTGACCGCGAAGTTGGACGTTTATGGAAGAAACGCGGTGCCTTTCCCGGACTTGGCTCAGTACTTTCGGCTACCGGCCTTGGCATGGGGCATTTCATTGCCAACGCCCTACAAGACAAGTTCGGCGACGAAGGCAACCATTGGTTGATACTTGATTCTGCTCTTGCCGAACCAAAGAAGTATTTGCCAAATGATCTGGCGAACCATGTCGACTCAACCATTGCCAAATCGTGGAAGAAGCAAAAACCAGCCAGAAGAAGTTTCTTGGAGTTACTGAGCCGATTTGACATCTCATTGGAACAAGCCACGATACTTGCAGTGCCGGAGGAGCGTAGCGAGTTTGGGATTGAACTCAGCGACGATGACTACGTGGCCAACCCCTATTTGTTCTTCGAGTCAACTCGACTGACCACTACGCCTCTTACGGTGGGAACTGTCGACAGAGGCGTTTTTCCAACGAAGTTCATCCGTGATCGTTTTCCGCTTCCGGAGCCAACTACCATCAAGACACCTGTTGATGAACGCAGGCTACGAGCGCTGGCTATTCAGCAATTGGAGTCGGCGGCTGCGAACGGCGATACACTGCAAAGTCGCGAGACGATCATTGCAAACCTCCGGCGCAGAGACAAGGCAAATAAAGAAGAGCCGACGGACGTTACCGCAGATCTGCTGGCCGTTGCTGAAGAAACGTTCTCTGGAGAAATTTCCGTCGAGGAAATGGCAGATCATTCGCCAGCCTACCAGCTCGATCGACTTAATGCCGTTGGTGCAAAAATTCGCACGACTGTGACGAAGCGAATCAAGGCCAAACGCCATGAACTCAAAGTTGATTGGCAAATGGAACTGAACAGCAGGCTTGGCAAGCTACCTGCAAATGAAGATGAATTAAAGCTCGAGAATCTAGCTCGACACGAGAAAGCTGCCGCACTCAGTGAACTTGCCGCATCTCCCTTCAGCGTACTCATTGGGCCAGCAGGAACCGGCAAAACAACACTCCTCTCAATCCTTTGCCAACAATCGGAAATCAGCCAGGACAGTATTCTGCTGCTTGCACCCACGGGCAAGGCTCGAGTACGCATGGAGTCAATGGCGAAAAAAGCCAACACACAAAATTACCGAGCATTCACGCTGGCTCAGTTCCTCAGCGGAACAGGCCGTTACGACGCCTACACGCAGCGATATCTCCTCACAGGCGAGAAAGGTTCAACCGAAGCCAGAACTGTCATCGTTGACGAATGCTCAATGCTCACAGAAGAAATGCTCGCTGCTCTCTTCGAATCTTTAAGCGGCGTTCGGCGATTGATTCTGGTTGGAGATCCACGGCAGTTACCACCAATCGGAGCTGGACGACCGTTTGTCGATATCGTCCGCCAATTAACGCCTGAGAATATAGAGCAGATATTCCCTCGCGTCGCTCCTGGATACGTTGAACTTACCATCCCGCGTCGACAAGGAGCAGGGGATCGGGACGACCTACAGTTGGCCTCATGGTTCGGGGGCGGTATCAGCGCTCCAGGTGAAGATCGAGTTTTCGAGATACTTGCCGGCTCGCGAAAAAGCGAACAATTGACCTTCGTTC
>JAUMAI010000542.1:0-3910 GCA_032116775.1 Pirellula sp.
TGTGGCTCGTGTTCGATTAGTGCCGTCTCTCCCTTGGAAGTTCGATTTCGAAGATAAGAAGGTTCCTTCGACTTGGATTGGAGCCTCATATCGCCATCAGCCAAAAGAGTTTGAGGGTGCTAATGCGTTGGTCAAAATCTCAACGATTCCCAAGGGGACGCGTAGCCAAGCGTGGATGGGCTGGACCACTCTTCATGATTACACCGTGAAGGCAGATTTCTACGCTACGGAGAAGAACGAAAAGATCCCGAGCATGGGGTTAATTGCCCAGCGTTACACTTTGGATATGAGCAACAAGAAGGAATTGCAGATTCGCTCTTGGACATCGCGTGTCGAATTGCGTTTTGCCAAAACGATACCTTTCGATTGGTCGCCGAATACTTGGTACACGATGAAGTTTCGAGCTGCCAATGAAAACGGCCAAGCCGTTTTGCGAGGCAAAGTATGGAAGCGAGGCGAAGCGGAACCTGAAGCTTGGACCATCGAAGCTGCAGATGCGACTCCCAATACCATCGGTAGCCCCGGTCTGTTTGGTAATGCTAGTGACGCGGAATTCTACATTGACAATGTAGAAGTTACGCCAAATTAATGAATTGGAAGAACGTCACGGACGTAGACAAATAAAAAGATTTATCCATCACAAAGGTACATTATCAATGCGACGTTACTTCAAAGCTCTTTGTCTGGTCGGTGCGGCAGCGCTCTTGAACGCTCCCACCGTATTCGCTCAAACGTTTGACGTTTTGGGCGAGAATAAAAAGATGCTTCAGCAGCTCAAAATTGGTCCGAAGGATTGGCCTCAGTGGGCGGGCACACCTTACCGCAACAACGTGGTAGAGGCCGCCAATATTCCAACCAAGTGGGATGTAGAGACCGGCGAAGGTATCCGTTGGTCGATGCCGTTGGGATCTGAAACGTACGGTAACCCAGTCATTGCCAATGGCAAGGTTTACGTTGGCACCAACAACGGTAATGGCTATGCCAAACGCTATCCCAATAAAATTGACCTGGGCGCTTTGGTCTGCTTTAACGAAGCGGACGGCAAGTTTCTTTGGCAGCACTCCAATGAAAAGCTACCCACCGGTCGCGTACATGATTGGCCAAACCAAGGCATTTGCGCCGCACCATTGGTGGATGGAGATCGGCTGTGGTATGTGACCAGCCGAGGTGAAGTCGTGTGCCTCGATACCGAAGGCTTCCATGATGGCGAGAACGATGGAAAGGTTCAGGATGAGATCACTTCCATCAAGCCTGACCAGAAGCCACTGGTCGATGAGAAAATCGAAGCCGATGTTATTTGGCGCATCGACATGATGAAGCAATTGCGTGTTTCGCAGCACAATATGTGCAGTTGCTCCGTCACCGCATTCGGCGACTATCTGCTAGTCAACACCGGTAACGGTGTGGATGAAGGACATAAAGAATTGCCACAGCCTGCCGCTGACAGCTTTATTGTTTGCAAACGGGATACCGGTGAGGTTGTCTGGACCGATAATGCACCTGGTGACAACGTGCTGCATGGTCAATGGTCTTCCCCAGCTTGTGCTGTGCTCGGTGGTGTAGCCCAAGTAATCTTCGGTGGTGGCGATGGCTGGGTATATAGCTACGCACTCGAAGGTGAGAATGGGAAGGCCAAGCTGTTATGGAAGTTTGATTGCAATCCGAAAGACTCGATCTACATGCTCAATAAGGCAACTCGCAATCACATCATTGCCACTCCTGTTGTGTACGATGGTCATGTCTATGTAGCAGTTGGTGAAGACCCCGAGCATGGAGAAGGCCAAGGCCATCTATGGTGCATTGATCCCACCAAGCGAGGCGATGTTAGCCCAACCTTAGTTTACAGCAGCAAGGATCCAAACACTCCACTTCCACCTCGCCGACTGCAGGCGTTGGTAGCTAAAGAGGGTGATTTTGAAAGAGCTAACCCGAACTCCGCTGTAGTGTGGCACTACATGGGCGCTGATCCGAAAGTTTTCGAAACGACCATGCACCGCACGTGCGGTACGGTGGCTATTAAAGACGACCTTCTCTTTGTGGCTGATTTTAGTGGTGTATTCCACTGCGTCGATGCGAAGACCGGCGAAGCTTATTGGGCCTACGATATGTTGGCCGCATCTTGGGCCTCTCCGTTGATTGTTAACGATAAGGTTTACATCGGTGATGAAGATGGTGACATCGCTATCTTCAACGTCAGCAAAGAAGTCCAGGCTGAGCCAATCGCAGAAATCAACATGGGAAGTGCGGTTTACACAACCCCAGTAGCTGCGAACGATACGTTGTATATCGCTAACCGTAACCGCATCTTTGCTATTGCCGAAGGGGCTAAGAGCGAACCAGCTGAGTAAGCTGTGCGGAGTGACGTATCGCGACTAGAATAGCGAGCCGGTGTCCTTTTTGGGGCATCGGCTTTTCTTTTTGGTTCGGAGCGATTCCCATTACCCACACAAATGCCCAAGATCCAACTGCCCAAGATCGATTTCGGATCTGGACGGAAGCTTGGGTACCGCTGCGCAGTCCTGTCTTTCGTGTCTTCTGGCTGGCGGCTTTGTTCTCGAATCTGGGAACGTGGGTTCATGAGACGGGTGCTTCATGGTTGATGGCCAAGCTTGATCCCTCACCTTGGAATGTCTCTTTGGTTCGTACTGCAATGGCTGTTCCTGTTTTTGTGCTCTCTCTTCCAGCGGGAGTGATTGCCGATTGGATCGATCGGCGAATCGTCTTAATTGTTACGCAGCTATATCTGCTGACGATTGCCGCGATGATGGCTCTATTAACTTATTGGAACGCGATGACGCCCAATCTGTTGCTAACCATGACTCTGTGCATGGGGCTTGGGATGGTAATTCATGTTCCTACATGGCAGTCCGTTATTCCGGACTTGGTTCCTAAGGGGAGTATTCCGGCAGCTGTTGGACTTGGGAGTCTGTCGTTCAATCTGGCTCGCGCTATCGGTCCGGCAGTGAGTGGTTTGTTGATGTCGACATTTGGAGTGTGGGTATCTTTTGCAATTAATGCTCTGTCGTTTCTAGGGATTTTTACCGCTCTGTTATTTTGGAAACAAACCGAACCACCTTTGACAGTGGATCGGAGAGACGGAATTCTGGCCGCAATGTGGGATGGTATGGTGCATGTCTTTAAGCATCCAGCTATTCGCAATGTTTGTATTCGGCTAATGCTGTTTGTAGTTCCCGCCGCTGCGCTGTGGGGCCTGTTGCCGTTGATTGCGAAAGAGAGACTCGGCTTGGAAGCTGCGGGTTATGGCGGCATGCTGGGACTCTTCGGGACTGGAGCGGTCACCGGTGCAATTGTTTTGCCCGTCTTGCGGCACCGTTTTGGTAGTGACCGAATGTTAGCGTTGGCAGCTGTCGGTTACGGAGCTGTCTATTTGGTACTATCCAGTGAAATCGATATTTGGTTTCGACTGTTGTCGATGGCTATCGCTGGCTTGTGTTGGATGACAACGTTGACAACTCTTAACACGACCGCTCAGGTTCATCTAGCGCGAACCCATCGAGCGCGGGGCATGGCAATCTACTTGATGGTCTTTGCCGCAAGTATGGCTAGTGGCGCAGCTTTTTGGGGCGGCTTAGCCACTCACATGACATTGGTTGCTGTACTGAATGTTGTTGCCGTGGTTATCACTCTAACGGGATTGGCGGCTTTGATTTTCCCAATAGGCAATCTTCCTGCACCGCAAGTGGAATGATGGCTGCCCCCAACGCGATCTGCGCCGCATCTCTTCGATTAGTACTTTTCGCTTAGGTGTCACTACCAAGTGCTCCCCTCGCCCCCAGCGTTTTTGCGGAGTAAAAATCGCCAGGGGGAGAGGGGCTGAGGGTGAGGGGTAATTCGCTCCGCTTCGCAATCTCGCTCCCCTGTCGCGCTGAGCGCCTCGCCCCTACTCTCT
>JAUMAI010000543.1:0-3583 GCA_032116775.1 Pirellula sp.
CAGCGGATTGTGAAGGAGGGAATCGTCCCAGAATTCCTGCTCAAGACCTGTAAAGCGATTCGTCCACAGTGTATTGGTCTGAAGCCACCACGCGGTGTGTGGTGTCATATTACGGGCACCGATTTGGTTCGCGGCGGCGATGGAACCATTTATGTCTTAGAGGACAATTTGCGTTGTCCTTCGGGGGTCTCGTACGTCTTGCAGAATCGTTTCGTGATGAAGCGAAGTTTTCCATCGCTGTTCGACATGTGTCATGTTAGACCGGTCGATGATTATCCGAGTCGCTTGTTGAGACTGCTGCAATGTCTAAGCCCTAAAACAGGTACTGAGCCAACGGTCGTCGTTCTGACGCCCGGCGTTTTCAACAGTGCCTACTACGAACACACGTTTCTAGCTCAGCAAATGGGAGTAGAGTTAGTCGAAGGACGTGACTTAGTCGTACGCGATGGATTTGTCTTTATGCGATCGACTCATGGATTCAAGAAAGTAGATGTAATTTATCGTCGAATCGATGATGACTTTCTTGACCCCTTACATTTTCGTCCAGATTCCTTGCTCGGAGTACCTGGACTGATTGATGCCTATCGTAAAGGCAACGTGGCCCTGGCGAATGCGCCAGGAACTGGTGTGGCAGATGATAAAGCAATATATGCATTCGTCCCCGAAATGATTCGGTTCTATTTAAGCGAAGAAGCTGTATTACCGAATGTGCCTACTTACCTCTGTTACCGCGAAGATCACCTGCGCTATGTGTTGGCAAACTTGGATAAGTTAGTTGTTAAGGCGGTAGGTGAATCGGGAGGTTATGGAATGCTCGTCGGGCCTCAGTCAACAGCCGAGGTACGCGAGGAGTTTCGGCAAAAGATCGCTGAGAATCCTAGGAATTACATCGCCCAGCCCACTCTTTCTTTGTCTCGAGTGCCAACTTTGGTGGGTGATCATTTCGAAGGTCGTCATGTCGACCTGAGGCCTTATATTTTGTACGACGGCGAATCGGTATTCGTTTTGCCCGGCGGACTGACACGCGTGGCTCTGAAGAAGGGTTCACTTGTCGTCAATTCCTCACAAGGTGGCGGAAGCAAAGATACATGGGTAATTGGCAGTCGACGCTCCACTTAAGGCGTCCGCCATCCAATTATCCTCAAGATGTGAAACGGTCCCAAACATGCTGAGCCGAGTTGCTGATTCAATTTACTGGATGAGTCGCTATGTCGAACGAGTGGAGAACCTCGCCCGATTCGTGGAGGTTACTTTCACCGTCATGCTAGATCTTCCAGGTCGTGAAAATGAACAATGGTTACCATTGATCAACACCACAGGGGACAGTGAGTGGTTTACCGAACATTACGGACTAGCTAACCGGGAAAATGTCGTTAAGTTTCTCACCTTTGAAATGGAATATAGCGGCTCAATACTCGCTAGCTTGCGAGCCGCTCGCGAAAATGCCCGATCAGTTCGCGATGCAATACCTTCAGAAGTTTGGGAACTGCTCAATCAATTCTATTATCGCGTGAAGGATGCTTCCAAAGATTTTTCGAGTGTTCTGCAGTCACCGCTGGAATTCTATAATGACATTAAGTGGTCAAGCCATTTATTCAAAGGAACGCTTGATGCATCGATGTCCCATGAAGAAGGTTGGCATTTTGCCCAATTAGGTCGTTATCTAGAACGCGCGGATAAGACGACTCGCATGGTCGATGTGCAGTACTATCGACTGTTGCCAAACGTGCATGATATTGGCACACCATTAGATGATTTGCAATGGTCGGCGCTGTTGCATTCAGTGAGCGGTTTCGAGATGTACCGCAAGCGATATCATCAGATCACTCCACAGAGAGTTGTCAATTTTCTCATCTTGGATCGATTCTTCCCGCGAGCCGTGATGCATTGCATCGATAGCGCTAATCTTTCGCTGCATGCTATAAGCGGATCCTCGATCGACTCTTTTTGCAATCTGGCAGAGCAGCGGATGGGCAGATTGCGAAATGAACTCGCGTTTATGCAAACTGACGAAATCATCAGCCAAGGCCTGCATGACTTTGTCGATAGTCTGCAAACAAAAATGAATCGAATCGGAGATGCGATTTTTCATAACTTTATCGCTATTGCTCCCGAAGTTGAGGTCTGATGGCGAACCGCGATCGCTGACCTGGATTCTGTCGGGTGGTAATCCTATTGCATGAACGGAGTAGACATCTCATGAAGCAATACACTCAGCAAGTGAGCGTGTGCATTGTCGCTTTGTTATGCGTGGGCCATTCAGGTGTTTCGTTTGGGCAAAGCGAAGCACATAGGCCAGCACCTCAGGAAACTAAAAGTCTGATTACTCGCCTTGAAGCCGATCGTGTCGGTGGAGAAGTGACTGCTGTAGTTGTTTGCCCCGAAGCCTGGCAAGAGCATCTTAGACCTTGGTTAGAGCATCGCCGCAAGCAAGGATTTGAGATGACCGTGATCGGGCCAGAGCTAACCGCCGAGGCTCTCCAAAGCCGGATTCGAGAGTTGGCACTTGCTAATCCAGGACAAGTTAAATATCTGGTACTCTTTGGCGATGTACCTGCACTCGCGAAACAAAATGGCCAGGGAATATCCGAGCCCATCGAGCCTCAAAAAAGTCACGCAATACCAACATTCTATGTGGAATCCACTGCCATGGTACGATTCGGTAGTGAACCGCATATAGCTTCAGATAATCCTTACGCAGATCTCGATAACGATGGCGCACCTGAACTCGCGGTGGGGCGCGTCCCAGTAGACAATACGGGCGAGTTGAAGAATTGGATCCAACGCGTCATTCAGTACGAAAACCAACAAGATTTCTCAGAGTGGCGCCGCCGTGTTCATGTTGTGGCGGGGGTAGGTGGTTTCGGAATGCTGATCGACTCAGCGGTGGAAATGACAGCCAAACAATTCTTAGGACAGGGAATTCCGCAGGGGTACTCTTTAACATTAACTCAAGCAAGTCCAGGGAGTCCCTACTGCCCACCACCCGAACTTTTCGCTCAAACCACACTCGAGCGTTTTAATGAAGGTGGACTGTTCTGGATTTATCTCGGTCACGGAAATATTCGACACTTGGATTTTATTCGAGGTGATAACCAGTGGCACTGCATTATGGATGAACAATGTATGCTACAGGTAAAGCCAGGTAGCCGATCTCCCATAGCACTTTTTCTTGCTTGTTATACGGGAGCCTATGATGCGACCGAAGATTCTTTAGCAGAGTGTTTGGTGAGAAAAACTGATGGGCCAGTTGCGGTACTGGCAGGCTCACGAATGACAGGGCCTTACGGGATGAGTGTGCTAGGAAGCGAGATGCTAGAAGTCTGCTTCGAAGATCGCTGTGAGACTCTTGGCGATATTGTTCGACAGGCCAAATGTCGATCGCTAACGAGCACGGAAGAGAATTCGCCCAAGCCAAGGGATAGTCAAGCTAATTCGAAACGTAAATGGATCGATCAGTTGGCCAGTGCATTGAGTCCAACCAATCACGATTTGGCTCGAGAGAGATTTGAGCATGCGCAGATGATGAATTTGATTGGGGATCCGATGTTGAGAATCGCACATCCCGAAGCGATTGATCTTG
>JAUMAI010000544.1:0-2977 GCA_032116775.1 Pirellula sp.
GCGTATTTGTAACGGCGGGTACCGATCGGCGTTCCAGCGGTACACACTACACACCACGAGTCCTAACCGAACCGATAGTCCAACATACGTTAGAGCCACTGGTTTACGTTGGTCCCGCCGAGGGTTGGCCCAAATCAGAATGGAAGCTCAAGTCGGCCAAAGAACTTCTCGATTTGAAGATTTGCGACATGGCATGTGGATCGGGTGCGTTCTTGGTGCAAGTTTGCCGCTATCTGGCAGCTCGACTTCTGGAAGCGTGGGACGAAATCCAACGTGCCAATCCTGGACAAGTGCGATACACGCCGGAAGGACTACCTTCGACTGGACAACCAGGTGAAACGCTTATCCCAGATGATGTCGAGGAGCGGCGGATTTATGCGCTGCGTATAGTTTCGCAGCGCTGTATTTATGGTGTTGACATCAATCCGCTGGCAGTTGAGATGTGCAAATTGTCGTTGTGGTTGTTGACGCTTGCCAAGGATAAGCCGTTTGAGTTCCTCGATCACAACATCCGTTGCGGCGATTCGCTGGTCGGCATTCATGATTTGGAACAACTGAGTCATTTCAGTCTTAAGCCAAACGATATCGATCAGCCCTTATTCAGTGGCCCTTGGCTCGACGGCGTCGACGAAGCGATCGCTCTACGACTCAAGCTTGAAGATCTACCCTCAAACTCAGTCGAGGATGTAGAGAGACAGGAAAAACTGCTCAAGGACGCCAACGAGAAGATTGCTCGGTTGCGGTGTGCTGCGGATTTGCTCGTGTCTGCTGAGTTCTGGGGCGAAAGTGCCAAGGACAAACTGGAGCGGGTTCGTCACGCGGCAGTGAAGTCTGGACATTTCGTCGAGAAGGGGCCGACTGAAGAGTTCGAGCAAGTTGCCGCTAAGGAACGCCGGGGCCAGAAGATGTTCCACTGGCCTTTGGAATTCCCCGAGGTGATCGTGAAACGGGTTGGGTTCGATGCGTTTGTGGGCAATCCACCGTTCCTTGGTGGACGATACATCAGCGGACATTTTGGAACACCGTATCTATTCTACGCAAAGTCACAATTGGCTGGCGGTGAGAAAGGCAATGCTGATCTAGTTGCATACTTCTATTTGCGTGCGCAATCGCTGCTTCGAGATTCAGGCTCGACCGGGTTTGTTGGGACCAAGACGATTACAGAAGGTGACACCCTTGATGTTGGCCTGATGAGACTGGAAAGGCATGGCAGCGACTTCTATTCTGCTGACACGAGTAGGAAATGGCCTGGAGCTGCATCGGTGCTTTATGTTCAGTTTCACTGGAGCAAGTCTATATGGCAAGGAAAGCGCTTCCTTAATGGCAACTCAGTCGACTACATCGGTCCACAACTTTCAGGCCAGTCGGCCACGAAACCGTTTTCACTCTCACAACACATCATTGCGTATCAGGGGTGTTATGTTCACGGGATGGGTTTTCTCCTGTCGGCTCAGGAGTGTAGCGAACTTATCGCATCTGACCCGCTGAGCAGTGATTGTATCTACCCGTGCCTTACCGGAGACGAGTTCAACACCTCGCCAACATTGCTCGGGGAGCGTCAAGTCATCTACTTTAGCGATTTCGACGAATTCGAGGCGAAACGATACAAGGGAGCGTGGAAGCATGTGTTAGCGAATGTAAAACCTGAGAGAATGAAGTACGTAGGGACAGCTTTGGCACAGTATTGGTGGCGGTTCAAGCGACCGACCAAGCCACTTTATGAAGCGATCTGGAATTCCGAGCAAGTATTAGTTTGTCCTGTTGTTACCAAGTATCTATCATTCGCATGGCTACCATCAAGGATGATACTTCTTAACAAGATGTATGCCTTTATTAGTGCTACTCCGTGGAGCTTTATTCTGCTCCAAAGTAGCATTTTCGATGTCTGGGTCAGAAAATGGTCTGCCAGCTTGGGCGAGACACTCCAGTTTGCACCTACGGACTGCTATGTAACGTTTCCCTTTCCTTACGACGTTGGACCATTGAATCGGTGTAATCCAGAGTACCATGGCCTGAGAACCGAGATTATGTCTTCCAGTCAGGAGGGGCTGACCAAGACGTACAACCGTTTCCATAATTCCGAAGAACCGTCGGCAAATATCCAGAAGCTCCGTGAACTACACGTCGAAATGGATGTTGCGGTTGCCGCCGCCTACGGTTGGACCGATCTCCACCTCGGCCACGGCTTCCACGAAACCAAACAAGGTACTCGCTTCACCATCAGCGAAACCGCCCGCCGTGAAGTCCTGCAACGCCTCCTGACGCTCAACCATGAACGCTACGCGGAGGAAGTGAAGCAGGGACTGCATGGCAAGGGTAAGGGCAAGGGTGGGGAAACGAAGAGTAAAGTGAAGAAGGAACGCCTAAGCAAACCAAAGTCAGCCACTCCGATGCTTTTTGATATGGAGGCGGATGGGTGATGGCAAAAGTTGACGGACCAAAAACTCCTGCGGTTAAAACGATCAAAAGGTTATTTGCACTTTCCTCCAATCGATGTGCATTTACTAATTGCCCTACGTGCCCGAAATGAACATCCAAACGCTTCTAACATCGTTGCAATTACGAGAGGACAAGGACTGGGAGCTCAAGTCGGCTCGGGGCGGCTTGCCTGCCGCGCTATGGGAAACATACAGCGCCATGGCAAACGCCGATGGTGGTGTGATTGTCTTGGGCGTTAAGGAGCGGGATGATGGCCAGTTCGAGGTCCAAGGAATCGATGATCCGACTAAGACCGCTGACATTACCAAAATGCTTCAAGACCTAGTGGCGAAAGGGTTTCTGATCAAGGAGGGATACGGTCGTTGGGCATCGTATCAATTGTCGGAGCGTTGCTCAAAAGCGAGCAAGGCTACCGACACAGATCTAGAATACTCCCCACATAAGGAGCCTAGCTCCCCACACAAAGACTCTGACTCCCAACACACGGACCCTGTTTTGGGAGATTTGAAATTGCTTGCAATTGCCCTTCCAGCGAGGG
>JAUMAI010000544.1:2987-3328 GCA_032116775.1 Pirellula sp.
GCAAATCGGACGCCTGCTGAACCGCAATCCCGAAGGCATTCGAGATCGTTTCCTAGGCGAGATGGTTAAGGAGAATGAACTTCAACCGCGCCATCCCGACCCAACGCACCCCGATCAAGCATACACAGCAATCCGAAACGAGACCAATCATGAGGTTTGAAACGCGGACGAAAGCTTGAAACGCAAACGAGCTGCGTGTCCAACTCAATTAGTTCCGTCCCTTTCGTCGTCAGCTACGGCCTTTCTCAATCGAGTGCCCCAGCAACCATCCCGAAAACAAGGAGATAGGCGTGTCGCAATCCCAACCGTCACAGCACCAATTACGCGCCGAACTTGAACAA
>JAUMAI010000545.1:0-9947 GCA_032116775.1 Pirellula sp.
TGCATCATGATTCAGAAATATCTTTATTGAGAAATGAGTCGGAGAGAGGTATTTGGTTGAATTTCTCTTTTCGAGGTCGAACGACAAACCGTAGAGGTATCGGTTGCTGGGTGACCGTCGAAGTGAACGGAGAAAAATGGGAACAGCAACTTTATGCTGGCGGGAGTTACGCTTCTTATAGAGAGCCAATTTTGGCTTTCGGTTTCGGCGATTTGAAGGGTAACGCAAAGGTACAAGTAAAGTGGCCTAGCGGCATTGAGCAAGTACTAAGTGAGGTGGCTCTTAATCAACATGTGGTTTTGGATGAGCCGTTATCGCCAGAGAATCAATAGCCGACTCTATGATTATTGAGTTACTTATCGTGAGTCAGGTCGCACTCATCGGTTGCTCAGCCAGAGCCTGCCAAATAAGCCAGCTAGGAAAAACAAATGAAGAGAAGTGCCGTCGGCAGGTCTATTGCCTAGCGATGACTCGCAAGTTAGTTCGGGGAAGATTGGCTATTGTAGACTTAGCGTGCGGCGTTCTTGGGGTTTAGTACCCAGTCGAAAAACTCATATATCTGTTGGTTGGACTGCTCATTCGGGGCGTGTTCAGGGCGATTGGTCATGGCCACGCGATTCGTGACTCCGAGTAAGTTGTTTATCGCAATCGTGTGGTTCAGCGCTTCCCAACGCGATAGTGGATCTTCGGAGCCACCAGACACCAGGAATGGGCGAGGTGCCATGAGAGCATGTAATTCGTGAAGGTCATGCCCCGATTCGAAGAGCGATTTGTAGGGGCCAGTACGGGGATTGCTGGTGGAAGGGATTCCAGGTTGTCGGTCCGGTTTGCCAGGCTCATAGCCTAAGTACCAGCGTTCCCAGTAATTGACATTGCCCCTTGTCTCATCGAAGACGATTCCGCCATCAGACCAAGCAGCACAGGCGAACTTATCGTAGAGTGCCGCGGCAAACATAGCCCATTTCGCTCCATAGGAATGGCCAACAATACCGATTCTTTTGGCATCGACCACTGGTAGTTGGCTCAAAACCTGATGGCAAGTTACCGCTTCGTAGGCATGGAAGGAAAGCGGTTGAAGTTGACAAGTGGATTTGTCAGGATAATAGGTCTCCGGAGCGCTGCCGAGTGCTAACGTCACATATCCACGCATAGCCAGTTGCCATGCGAAATCTCGATAGGGACCTTTTCCTTTGCCGATGCAAGTAGCGGCATCGTAATAAACGACAACGACTGCCGGAAAAGGGCCTTCGCCAGGAGGTGTTAAAAGAAAGGCATCATCCGTTTGTTTTCCAGGGGCAATTTCGAGACGAAGTTGTTTTTGGGAGATGCCTTCCCTCTTTTCCTCAGCAATGATTTGGTATTCAGGTTTTTCTACGATCGCAGGCCATGGCCCTAATGCAGAAAACCAGTGCTCTCTTATTTCCGCCCTTCGCCGAAGCCATTGTTCTTGGTTTTCAACTTTAACGCCGTTCTCTCGGATCAATGGTGATTTGTAATCTCCAAAATCATTTGCAAATTCCTTCGGTGGTGAGAAGCACGATTTCAGAGAAGCTGGCGGTGGGGGAAGATTGTCCTGAGACTGCGCAGGCTCGGTTCGAAGACTAAGTAAAGTAAAGATAGCGATTAGGAGTGCCTGACGATTCATAACGCTTTCACTTTCCAAACGGTAGCCTATGACTCAGTCTATGAACGAGATAATCTCACGAAATTTCTGGCAGTGTAAACTCAGGTCTATATTCCCTTGTCAGTAATAGGTTGGCGGATTTGTCTTCAAATCCCACATCATCTGCCGCTATCGTCAGATACTTACCGAGAGTAAGAGGAGTTTTAGCTAAGTCTATTTGGTGTTGGGACAAATGGTCCAGTAATCGTCCAAAGGTCGCCACGACTTCATCCGGATAGGACTTGTTGGCTAGGTGCTCTCGGATCTCTTCGACTTTCGCTGGAGTGCCGAGTCGATGAGATATATTTCCTAGATGGCACAGAGCTGTTGACTGATGTCCTTCGGAGATATCTGCATTTAAATCAGAACGCTTGCGACTACGAACTGCATCGATGAAGTTCGCAAAATGATTTTCGTTATTTCCGCTGAAACTTTGCTTAAAATTGCCAGCTGAGTCAAAAAGAGAAGTGCCAGCGATGATCCCTTCGGTTCCATAAATGATCCAGCCGCCGGTGAGTGTTTTAGAGAATGGCTCTGACTTTAAGCCTCTGACTTCTTGAATAATGGTAAGGTCCTGGAAGCCATGAAATGTAAGTTGGGTATTCGGTGTGTCTCCAGCATCTTCATAGCCAATACGTCCTCCCACACTGAGCACAGAGTCACCCTTGCCCTGCAGTCCAATCATCCAGCGAACCAAGTCGATGTAATGGATATTATTGTTGCCTAGCTCTCCATTTCCGGTGTCCCACACCCAGTGCCAATCGTAATGGAGTTGGGGGCGAGTCAGTTTTTCTTCTGTCGCTGGACCTAGCCATAGATTGAAGTCAACTTCCGGTGGCGGCATATACAAGCCTCGCTTTCCGATCGAACCTCGTTGGCCGTAAATAATCGTTCGTGCGAGTTCGACTTTGCCAAGTTTTCCAGACTTGATGAACTCTGCAATGGCGGCATGTGCGCCGACGCTTCGATTTTGGGTCCCCGACTGACATATGCGTTGAGTCGCTGTAGCGCAGGCGACCATGCGGCGCCCTTCTTCAATCGTATTGCTAACAGGCTTTTCAACGTAAACATCCTTTTCCGCTTGCATGGCCCATATCGAGGCCAGGGCATGCCAGTGGTTCGGCGTTGCAATCGAAACGGTATCTATCGCTGGGTTGTCAAAGATGGTGCGAAGATCGGTGGAAATTTCTGGTCGCTTGCCTGTCTGCTTTTCAACTTGTGCTGCTAGTTCTTCGGCAAGCTTACGGTCTGGATCGCAAATATGAGTGACCGCGACTCCTGGTATCTTTGCAAACTCTTGTGCATGCACTCGGCCACGTATGCGGCAGCCGATAACCGCATGGGCGATGGTCTCGTTAGGTGAAGCTGCTCTCGCAGTCGTCTCAATCGTTCCCTGTGCGGTAACGCTGCCACTCGCCGCAACGACCGCTGATTTTAAAAGTAAGTCATTGATGAAATGGCGTCGCGAAATAGATGGCAAGTAGTTTTTCATTTTCGTGTAGCGTCTTACGCAATAAGGGAGAGAGGAGGCTTATGTGTTCGAGATCAGTATGTTATCAGGGGTTAATTCTAGTAACTATAACAATATTGGAGGCAAGTCTCTGTTTAAAACGTAAATCGCTGAAGCTTGCGCGAGCGAAAGACATTCCAGTTGCGGGCGAGTGAACGCATCGAAGGTGCTTCATGTTGTCATCTGATTGGGCGGCCTGTTTAGCGTGGCCGGTGCCTCGGTCCTAACCGAATTCTAACATCCTCGTCACTTCTTTTTAATTTTGGCTTAATCAGTCATTCGCATTTCTCAGTAGATTTGTCGAAGGTTTGAGAGGTTGACAACGCTGGCTGCCTAACAAGTGAATTCATAAGTCAACCGCTTACGAATCTCCGTGGAATTTAGTTCCCACGTATACGCAAGAAAAGGATTCATTCAGGAGTTGTGCTATGACAGTGAAGTATTGGAAGAGAATGCCTGTGCCCATAAAGGTGCGGGAAGGATTTACTTTGGTGGAATTGCTTGTCGTGATCGCCATAATAGGAATTCTTGTTGGGCTACTTTTGCCCGCAGTTCAAGCGGCGCGAGAAGCTGCTCGACGCATGCAGTGCTCTAATAATTTAAAGCAAATTGGATTGGCATTTCTTAATCATGAGTCGACCTATAAGCATTTTCCAACAGGTCCCTATGACGGCGATCCAAGCTTACCTGGCATGCAGTATAATGAAGCCCCAGGGCAATACGAGGGTTCTACCTGCTGCAATTCTGCTCATCCAAAAGGCTGGAGTCATTGGTTTAAGATTTTACCGTTCATTGAGCAGAACAACGTCTACAACTTAGCGAATTTTAATTTGCCACCAATTCATTCCGGCCGTCCAGCAAACTACAACGGCGAGGATTCCGTGGCGCGTGCGTTGATTCCGACCTATTATTGCCCCACTCGTCGTGCTCCAACCGGCTATGGCGCCGCCGCATTCGGACGCAGTGATTACGCAGGTTGCGCTGGATTCTATCAAGGTGAGGTTCATGAAAATTGGGGTGATGTCCCCCCACCACCGCTTGGGTTACAGCCTCGTCGTAATGAACGAACCTTGGAGAACTTCGGAGATTTTCCTGGTCGCAAGGGGATGATTTGTTGGTCTGCGCAGGGGGCGAAACGACGTCTAGCAGATGCACTCGATGGACTTTCTTCAAGCATTGTTGCCTCAGAAAAGCATCTGCCACCAACCCGACATGGCACGGATGGCGGTGACAACGAGCGTTGGAATAATGCGGGCTGGGATGAGTGTGTCTTGCGTTATCACTTTCCTCCGAAGTCAGACCTAGATAAGTCTGTTCCAGCAACCGGCACCCCGGGTAACTTTAACGGTTCTGGAACGGTATGGAGAAGGTACTTTGGTTCTAGTCATCCCGGTGGCTTGAACGCTGTTTATGGCGATGGTTCGGTCCGTTTCTCAGCCTTTACCGTGGATCCACTAACGTGGATGAGGTTGTGTGTGATCGATGACGGTGTACCTGTTAGTACAGATGAATAACTAAGTGCTTTTTCTTTGTGAGCAAATGACATGCGATATCGTGAGTGTTTGGTTATGGGTGTTCTTGCCTGCTCATTATTGATCGGATGCGGGCAAAGTAATCAAGCCATCATGCCTGTGGGCGAACTGACAGAAGAGCAGAAGGCGGCAGTTAAAGCTGAAGACGCATCTGTTGAGGAGGAGGAAAGCCAAGGCAAGATTAAAGGTGGCAAAGCAGTCAAAAAGTAGTTTCATCCGAGGAGAGGAAAAAGTTTCTCTCCTCTTTTTTTACGGGACGCTTTCATGTTGCGATTAAAAATTTTGCTCGGTGTCGTGTCGGTTGTTGCTTTTTTAGGATGCGACAAAAGCGTTAACTCACCACCCGATGGTTTTTCAGAAGAGGTGGCTAAAAAGCTGGAGGCTGTCCAAGTACCCCATCCAGAATATGAACATTGGAGTAAATTCGAGATTGGAAGCTACACCGTGAGGCAAAAGCAGGTCGCCGGAAAAGATGGTAAAACGATTGTAACTACGACAGTTAAGTTAGCCGACAAAAGCAAGAAGCAAGTTGTGGTGGAAACACAAATCACCGTTAAAAGAGGTGATGAACCTGAGTTGGTCAATCCCTCCTTTACGGCAGATTTCCCCGCCGAATTTCCGCTACCTAAGGGCATGACTGTCGAGCAGTTTTCGAAACCCGCGCTGAAGGCGGAGCTTAACGGGAAGGAATCGATTGAGTTTCGAGGTAAGTCTTTCGATTGTAGTAAATACACTTGGACAGAAGTTAATGAGGCAGGACCGATGCAAGTTACAGTATGGCGAAGTGATGAGGTGCCTGGCCGTACGGTGAAGGAAATAAGTACGACCGAAGGTGTGGGGGAGAGTTCATCTGAGGAAGTTTTGGAAATTTACATTGCTGAATCGAAAGTGAAATAAGTGCTTGGCTATTCAGATCGGTCTCAGGTAATAACAACAACACGCAACCGTCGATAGTTTCGGGCCCTACATTTCCGCAAATCACGCGTTTGGGCCCAATTCACGATGTCTTTTTTATAGAGCAGTACCGCCTCGCCTGAGATTACGGAGGCTTGGCTGGATTGAGAACCGGTTACAAGCAGCACCAATCTGCATCATGCTGACTCCCTTTGTTCCCGATACGGGGAATCTCTAAACCATAACCCATTTCGTATTTGGGGTTTCTTAGTACTGTAGCTCCACCTCGCAAGTCCCAATGTCGTGTGCATTAACCAGAACGGTATCCGAAGATTATCTGTACCTGCCCGGAAGTGGGGGTGTTGCTTTGCCTTTGCGGCTTTTCTTCTGCCGTTATGGTGCTTTTAGTGATGACTAATCTTGTTTTAGGTAGATCACTACCGATAAATTGACATTGTTATCTTCTCATTCTTTTCTAATTTTTTGGTTCGTTCGTTAGAGGAATATATCCATGCCAAGGAAATTAGAGCGCATCTATGCGCGACGCTCGGCGTTCACTCTCGTCGAATTGCTGGTGGTGATTGCCATTATCGGTATTTTGGTAGGCCTCTTGTTGCCTGCGGTACAAGCAGCGCGCGAGGCTGCCAGACGGATGCAGTGCACCAACAACCTGAAGCAACAGGGGTTGGCGATTCACATGCATCATGACACATTCAAGTTCATGCCTCCTGGTGGTTATAATCCTTGGGGTGCTGTGGGAAGTTGGGCGACACACATTTTGCCTTACATCGAACAAGGCAATTTGGCTAAGCTCAACACGACCAACAACGTAGATATTCTCCGTTATCGTGGTGGCCCAACGGTTTTCTTTTGCCCTTCACGTCGCGGATCGGCTGCTTCAGTTTCTCAAGGTGGCCGCTACCTGATGGACTATGCCTCGGCTACTCCGGCCAGCAGTCCAAATAGCTGGGATCAGTATTGGTACGGCGATGTTTGGGGTATGAACTGGCTGGGAGGGCGTTACCGCGGTGTGATCGTGCGTGGTGGTCAGGATGCCAACGGTGTTTGGCAGGGGCGTAAGGTCAAGATTGCCGATATCACCGATGGAACATCGAATACCTTAGTCATTGGAGAAAAGCAGCTTCATCAGAAACGCTATGAAAGTGGCGATTGGCACGATGATGCTGGGTGGGCAGATGGCTGGGATCCAGACGTTGTACGATACACCGGCTTCAAGCCCAATCCTGATGCTCTCTATGATAATCAAGGTGGCTGGGAAGGTTACCGTTTCGGTAGTGCCCACGAGGTTGGTATGAACACGCTTAATGCCGACGGTAGCGTTCGGTTCATGGCTTTCAACATCGATCTCGTCTTGTTCAATAATTTGGCGACAAGAGACGATGGAGCGGTGACTCAACAGCCTGAATAATTTACTTGGGCTGGATTATCTCTTCGTGAGGTAGGCTTAGAAAAAACTAGAAACCGCGGCCAAGGATAAACCTGGCCGCGGTTTTTCATTGTAATTAAGGATTCGGTACGAGTTCGCGAAAGCGTGCTTCATCGACCTCTTCAATCTGTCCTAATGTCCCACCTACGAATCGCTTGCCATTCACTCCATCTTGTTCCCAAGCGAAGATGCTTAATTGGCCCGGCATAGGCTGTTTTTCCTCAAACTTGAATTTGTAGGGCTTCTTATCGCGAGAGGAAATGAACAAGCTGTCCACGTCGGTGATTCCCATGGTTGTCAGCTCATCGGCTGGACGTTTGCGAATAAACTCTTTGAGTTGATTCTCATCCTTAGGGCCTTTGCCTCGATTAGCACCCACAAATCTTCCATAATATACAGCGAGTGGTTTTAGATTTGAGGATTCAGTTTCAGCGCTACTGTTGCTCCGGCCACAACCGATCGTTGCGGCAATGGCCACACCACCGAATATCGCTAACAAAGATCTTCTATTCATCTGTAGAATCCTGTAAGAAAAGTTGGGTCGCATCAAGGGTGATGTTGTTTAGACTGCGCCTGATTTTAACAGAGCGTTGATGTTGTTTAACAGACCGCTCCTATAATTATTCGCAGAGCTACCAGCCCAGATCACCGGCAGCCTCAAGTTTAGGTAAGACTCCGTTTGGCTGGTGGAACAATTCGAAACGAGTCATCAACTTAACGCGATTTGTTTTGCAGTGCTTCGGATCTTGATGCAAATGTGTGACAAGGAACCGAAGCCATAGGAACCATACTGGTTGTCACAGAGAATTTACTTCGCTGAAGTGCCAACGAGCGATCGAAAGCAGTGGGGTGGCATCGGACGGTACTGCTCGATAATAGGACGAAATGCCATTTGGTCGAGTATGTCCTCTTGTAGCCTAATTCCCGGAGCGATCTCAATCAGTTGTAGGCCAACAGGAGTCAGTTGGAATACGGCGCGTTCCGTAACATAGAGAACTTCTTTAGCTCTGATATGGCCTGCTTGCGCAGCGAAACAAATTTGTTCCAAGGCATTTACGAATTTGGGTATTGAACCTTCTCGTAGGATTCTCAGCAGCCCATCTTCGCAGCAAACCTGTAAGCCATGGGTGGTGAATGAGCCGCAAAAGACAAGTTTCTTGGCGTTGTGAGATATGTTGGCGAATCCACCAATACCAGCAATGCGTGTTCCGAATTTGGATACGTTGACATTTCCCTGCGAATCAATTTGGGCTGCACCGAGAGCCGCGAAATCCAATCCACCGCCGTCGTAGAAGTCGAACTGAGCTGGTTGGTCTATAATGGCATGGGGAAAGGCAGAAGCTCCAAAGCTCAAGCCACCCGCCGGACGTCCACCGATAGGACCGCTTTCGATCGTCAACGTGCATTGTTCCAGTAAGCCTCTCGCTGCTGCCACGATGGCAATTCCTTCGGGCATCCCGATACCCAGGTTAGCCACCGCGCCGGCGGGAAGTTCGTCGCATGCCCGCGAGGCAATAATAAAACGTTCATCGACTGCCGCCAGACTCGTAGATAGAAGCTCGTGATGATCGGTCTGCTCTCTAGGAGACGCGGCAGAAACGTAACTGGGATTGAACACTTCTGCGAAGGTTTGTGGATGCTGCTTAGGGGCAGCGATCACGATCGCATCGATAAGAACTCCTGGGACTCGAATCGTATGAGGTGGTGCTGCCTGATCTAACACTCGTTGGACTTGGGCAATCACCAAACCACCATGGTTATGTGCCGCTTGGGCGATTGCGAGCGCCTCTCCGACAATCGCTTCTTCATCCATAATCAAGCCACAGTTGCAATCAGCGGCTGTTGCTCGGATGAGACCGACATGAATCGGAAACGATTTATACCATAGCCAGTGACGTCCGCCGAGTTCAATACGTTCGACAAGTTCCTCGGTGGTGCAGGAATTGAGTTTGCCACCACCATGTAATGGGTCAATAAAGGTGCCTAGGCCTACATGGGTAATGCAGCCTGGTCGGCCAGCGGCGATGTCTCTTATCAATTGGCAAATGGCACCTTGCGGAAAATTATAGGCTTCAATCTGATTCTCAAGTGCCAATCTGCCAAGTCCAGGGGCGAGTCCCCAGTGTCCTCCAATAACTCGCTTTACTAAACCACGATGCGCTAAGTGGTTCAGTCCACGAGTTGCCCCATCTCCCTGTCCCGCTCCGTAAAGTAAAGTCAGTTGGTCAGGAGTCCCCTGTTCCAAAAAGAGTCGCTCGAGTTCGGCGGTGAGCGCTTCTGGGTGTTGAGAGCCTATGAAGCCTCCGCAAGCGATTGTGCAGTTGGAAGCTATTCTGGCGATTGCCTCTTGTGCGCTACATAATTTTCTCTGCAATGCTGTTCTCATCCGATCCAGCCACCATTTACATGAAGGGTCTGGCCTGTGATGTAGTTTGCTAGGGGGCTGCAGAGAAATAAAATCGCATCAGCGATATCGTCGGGTTGCCCAAATCGTCCCAGAGGTATTTGCTGTAGCATTTGTTGAAGGCTTGTTTCTGGAATTGACTTACCCATGTCTGTCAAAATTACTCCCGGAGCAATGGCGTTGACGTTAATATCTTTTTTGGCAAGTTCGCGGCTCAACACTTTGGTGAGACCAATCACCCCAGCTTTGGCCGAGGCGTAATTTGCCTGTCCAAAAAAGCCAACGAGCGCACTGATTGAGGCTAAGTTTACAATTCGGCCACCAGATCGTAACTGCTCGGCAGCCGCTTGGCACATTTGAAAAACACCGGTGAGATTGGTATCGATAACATCCTGCCAGTCTGCTGGTTCCATGCGCCGCATCGTCTTGTCGCGTAGGATGCCTGCATTGTTGATCAGATAATCGAAGCTACCGTAGGTTTCGCTGACGTATGCGAC